>JABDAN010000080.1 GCA_013289175.1 Bacteroidota bacterium | reverse complement strand
GTACTGGGAAATTTTACCGGATGGGCGGTTTCCAAAAAAATACCTTGTTGTCCCGGATGGTTCTTCAGCCAGCGGGAGAGCGCCAGCCATCCCACTGCGCCATGGGGATCAGCCTGGTAATGGTTTAACCGGTATAAAGCCTCAATGGCTGCACCGGTTTCCTGATCCGAAATGCTCTCGCTGCTCATCACGGCTCTCAAAGAAGTGATTTCAGCATCGAACAAAGCAAGTATCCGCACAAAATTGCTGGGATCACCCACATCCATGGCATTGGATAAACTGGGTTTTGCCTCTACAGGCCTGTAAATACCCGTCTGCAGAAATTCCGGTATCACCGCATTTATATTACAGGCAGCAATAAAATGAGTTACCGGCAGGCCGGACTGGCGTGCCAGAAGACCCGCACAAATATTTCCAAAATTACCACTGGGGACAGATATAACAGGCGGTTTGTCCTTCGGTTTCCATTGTTTCCAGGCAAGAAAATAATAGATCTGCTGAGGCAGCCAACGGGCAACATTAATAGAATTGGCGGAGGTTAAAAAGATATGATTATTCAGTTCTTCATCGGAAAAAGCCTGTTTGACCAGGGCCTGGCAATCGTCAAAGCTGCCCTTCACTTCCAGTGTCTTAATATTTTTTCCCGGTGTGGTCAGTTGCAACTCTTGCACCTCGCTGACTTTGCCAGAAGGATAAAGAATAACTACCTCTACGCCCTTCACTCCAAGGAAACCACTGGCCACAGCCCCTCCGGTATCACCAGAAGTAGCTACCAGGACGGTAACCGGTCGGGATTCTTGCTCCATGAAATATCCCAGGCACCGACTCATAAAACGGGCGCCTACGTCCTTAAAGGCCAGCGTAGGACCATGAAACAGTTCCAGGGTATAAATACCTTCGGATACTGGGACCAATGGGATATCAAAGGCAATGGTCTCGGTTGTAATCTGGCGAAGAATGGGTTCAGGAATTGATTCGCCCACATACGCTTTCATAATGGTCCAGGCAATTTCTTCATCGGAAATATTTTCCAGGTTGTTGATCCAGGAAGCCGGAAATTCCGGAATGCGTTCGGGGAAAAACAGTCCTTTTTCCGACCCGAGTCCGCGGATGGTCGCTGTTCTAAAATCTACTTTTTCGGAAGGCTTATTTAAATTATAAAATAACATGAGATTTCATTGGTGATCAAACGGCATCGACTTTATGCTCGGTGTTGAATGCTTACCCCCTGGGTGTTTACGGTCGTGACATAGATATGATAAGAAACCCGGATCTGGTCATAAACTGATTTCATGACAGAGGCCATGGCATGGGCAGTGATTTCGTCTCTACTGAGCATAAATATCGAAGGTCCCGATCCGGAAATACCACCCCCGATGGCGCCCGCTTTCTTGCATTCAGATTTAATGACATCAAAACCAGGGATCAAAATGGAGCGGACAGGCTCTATGATCACATCTTCCAGGGATCTGCCTATAAGATCGTAGTCCCCCATCATCAAACCGGCGACGAGTCCGGCAATATTTCCCCATTGTCTGATGGCATCTTTGAGCAAAACTTCCTTTCTCAAAATTTCACGGGCGTCGGAAGTTCTTACTTCAATTTGGGGATGCAGTACCGTAACGAAAAGTGGAGGGGATGAAATGGGAATGATATCCAACGGAAAAATTGAACGAATTAAGGTTACACCCCCATATATACAGGGGGCGATGTTGTCGGCATGTTTTACCCCGGAAGCTACTTTTTCACCAAACATTGCAAAACGCACAAGCTCTTCTTTTGAAAAAATATTTCCCAGCAGTTCATTGGCCGCCACGACGGCACCGGCCGCGCTGGCTGCACTGGAACCAATGCCACTACCTGGTTTAATTTGTTTGGTGATGAATACTTCAAATCCCAAGTCCTGATTCAAAGCAGCCAGCATTTCAAGAAGAGGAGCTCCGGCGGTATTCAATGCCGGATTCATGGGCAGCGGGAAACCATCTGTGGTATGTATGATGACCTGTCTTTGGTCGATCAAGCGAACTTTCATGATATCATAGGGCTCGGTCAGGCATAAGCCAAGCACATCAAATCCGCAAACCATATTGGCCACGGTAGCAGGTGCATGGATAGTAATTTCATTCATGAATGCAAGTTAAGCGTTCGCTGCCCGGATGATGTCGGCAAAAACACCCGAAGCAGTCACTTCCGCTCCGGCCCCAGCTCCTTTAATCACCAGAGGTTGCTCCGGATAACGATCGGTGTAAAAAAGAACAATATTATCCTTGCCATACAAATGATAGAAATCATGGGAGGTTCCTACATGCTGTAGACCGACCGATGCTTTTCCGTTTTCGTAGGTCGCGACAAATTTTAATTTTTTCCCTTCAGAGTGCGCGACATCCAACAATTTTTTAAAATGGGCCTCTTCCTTTTCCATTGCCAGATAAAAATCGGCTACCGATCCCTTCATACAGGATTCGGGCAAAAAAACATGATTGGAAATGTCCTCCATTTCGATAGCATGTCCCGCTTCCCTGGCAAGGATCATGATCTTGCGCATGACATCTGTTCCACTCAGATCTAGGCGAGGATCGGGTTCAGTATATCCTTCTTCCTGGGCTTGTCTGACCACATCGGCAAATTTTGTTTTGCCGTCATAGTGATTAAAAACAAAGTTGAGGGTGCCGCTGAGTACTGCTTCAATTTTGCGGATTTTGTCACCGCTTCGCAATAAATCATTGAGCGTACCAATAACTGGAAGACCCGCGCCGACATTGGTTTCAAAATAAAAGGCCGCATTGAACTCCTTGGAAAGGTCTTTCAGTTTTTTATAATATTGATAAGGAGACGAACAGGCTATTTTATTGCAGGCTACCACAGAAATGCTTTTTTGCAGCAATTGTTCATATCCCATCGCCACGTCTTTGTTCGCCGTAACATCCACAAAAACGGAATTTCGTAAGTTTTTGGAATGAATGAGTCGAATAAAATCCCTGAGATACATTGTGTCTCCGTTCTCTAACACATTCTGCCAACTATTCAGATCGATGCCCTCTTCCTGAAAAAACATTTTACGACTATTCGCAATGCCTATAACACGCACCTGTAACCGGAGGTGCTCGAGCAGAAAATGTTTTTGTTGAGCAAGCTGATGTAGAAGTCTTCTACCGACATTTCCGGCACCAGTGATGAACAGATTCAATTGCTTATATGTTGCTTCAAAAAATTCTTCGTGCAACACGTTGACCGCCTTCTTAACATCCTTTGTAGAAATAACAGCGGAGATATTTCTTTCCGAAGATCCTTGGGCAATGGCCCGCACATTAATCCCATTCCTTCCCAATACGCCGAATAACTTACCGCTGATACCGGGATGGCTTTTCATATTATCACCGACCAGGGCAATGATGGCCAATTCTTCTTCTACGAACAGGGGCAGCACCGTGCCAGCCTGAATCTCAGAGGAGAATGCGTCGTCGATTGAAATTTTTGCCAGGGCAGCCTGAGAGCTGTCCACCCCGACGCAAATAGAATGTTCCGAGGAAGCCTGGGTGATCAGGATCACATTGATTTGCTGGCGGGACAAGGCTTCAAATAACCTTTTTGAAAATCCCGGAATACCGATCATACCGCTTCCTTCCAGGCTCAACAAAGCGATCCGGTGGATGCTGGAAATACCCCGAATGCTGTTTCCCGGCATGCTGGAAATTCTTTCAATCAAAGTCCCGGGATCCTGTGGAGCAAAGGTGTTTTTGATCCAGACTGGAATATTTTTATTCATGACAGGCTGGAGTGTAGGAGGATAGATGACTTTGGCGCCAAAATGAGAAAGCTCCATGGCTTCCTGGTAAGAAATGTCCGGTATCACCCGCGCATTGCTGACCAATCGGGGATCTGCCGTCATCATGCCAGAAACATCTGTCCAGATTTCTATTCTGCTGCTGTTGAGGGCATTGCCATAGATGGCTGCCGTATAATCACTGCCTCCCCTGCCGAGGGTGGTGGTAATGCCCTGACTGTCTGCTGCAATGAAGCCCGGAACAATGAAAAGTCCCGACGAACTGTTTTGAAAGTAAGCGGTTATTTTTTTCTGGGTCATGGGAAAATCCACCCGGGCATGGCCGAAATTTGTATCGGTTGTGATCAGTTCCCGGGAATCCTTCCAGCTGTTGGCTGTTTCCAATGCCAAAAGGCTCGCCGAAAGGATCCGGGAAGACAGCAACTCACCAAAACTAACCACATGATCTTTGGTTCGGGCGGAAAGCTCCCGCAAAAGGTATATGCCTTTAAAGATATCTTCCAGCTCATTGCAGGTTTTTTTTACCATGCTTAAAATGCTGCTCTGACTGGTTACGGGAATCAGTTCCCGAACGGTATCCAGATGCCGTTGCTCGATCCCCTTGAGTGTTTCCAGATATCCTTCATCCGCTGCAGCCGCGGCCGCTGCACAAAGCAAGAGATTATCGGTAATGCCGCCGAGTGCAGAAACCACCACGATGGTCTTATCCAATTCGATGGCCTTGCAAATGATCGATACACATTTGCTGATGTTCGCTGCACTGGCAACAGAAGAACCTCCAAACTTGAGAACCTGCATATAGAGAATTAGAAATGAGAAAAATTTAAAAACTGGTATAGGAAGGCTGTTTTAAAAACAGCCGGTGGCCCGAAATGATATGTAATTGTACAACCCCTACAGGGTCGTGGTGGAAAAAATAATGGTGTCACCAGCCATGCGGGTAAAAACGGAGCAGTTTTTAATATAAATGAACGAATGCTTCATTGGTAAGAGAAGCAAAGCTAAGGAATTATATTAATGAAATTGAAACAAATCATGTTATTTTATACTATATCGAACGATTTATCGCGATTGTTTTGATTTCCCGCGCATATATTGCTCGATTTGTTGAATGAATTTTAAATTCGCATATGAGCAATCAAGCGACCGGTCTGCAGGAATTCAAGAATCTGGTGGGCATTAAGTTCCAGCTGTACAACAGTCTTTTTACTTCGCTTCCCTTTCACCGGATCGAAAAAACGGGCATTTTTCTATCCCTTCTTCTGACCTATTGTGAAGAAGGTTATCACAAAAAAATGAGCCCTGTTCAGATCATAGAAGATTTTTTCTCCAAACACTATCCCGACGGAACGGACCGCGAAAAATCCGATATCCTCTTTCGGTTTGTACAATATGTAGAAAGGCAGGTCGTACTTTTTGACGCCCTGGAGGACTCTGCATTCACCAGCGTAAATGATATGGGCGGTACCGGGACACTCAAACACCTATCTTCTGAAGTCATTCAATATGATAAAGAACAGGAATTGCGTGAAAAATTGAAAGACTATGCCGTCAGACTGGTATTGACGGCCCACCCCACCCAGTTTTATCCGGGACCGGTACTGGGGATCATCAACGATCTTTCCCGAGCGGTGATTCAAAACAACGCTGCTGAAATCAATACGTTTATGCAGCAACTGGGTAAGACCCCCTTTCTGAAAAAACAAAAACCTACTCCTTTCGATGAGGCCGTCAGCCTGATCTGGTATTTAGAAAATGTTTTCTATCATGCCGCAGGTAAAATTTTATCCTCGTTGAAATCTCAATTTCCCCATTCAGTCAGCGACTCCAATCCCATCATCCAGATGGGATTCTGGCCGGGCGGAGACCGAGACGGCAATCCCTTTGTAAAAACCGATACCACTGTCCGGGTGGCAGAGACCCTGCGGGCAGCCCTGCTGCGCTGTTATTATTTTGATGTACGCAGGCTGAAACGCCGTCTGACGTTTAAAGAAGTGGACCTGATCATTGCCGACTGGGAAGAAAAATTATACCAGGAACTTTTTACCCCCAATCCTTCCAAGCCTTTTCACTTGGCAGATATGCTCAAATCGATGCTCAAAATCCGGGAGATTCTGATCTATCAAAACAACGGGTTATTCCTGAACCTGGTCGATAATTTCATTAGCAAAATGCGGATTTTTGGACTTCATTTCGCTACCCTGGATCTGAGACAGGAGAGTTCCGTTCATGAGAAAGTACTGGAGACGATTAATAAAAGGGAGGAAATATTTCCGGCCCAATATGATACCCTCCCGGAAAAGGAAAAAATAAAAATCCTTACCCACCTCAAAGCACTACCCAAGTCGCCTTTCCCCGATGATATCACCGAAGATACGCTGGCTAGTGTTCGGGCCGTTAAAACCATCCAGGAAAAAAATGGAGAGGCAGGCTGTAACCGTTATATCATCAGCCAGTGCAACAGTGCGCTCAATGTCATGGAAGTGTATGCCCTCTTTCTTTTGGGGGGATGGAAAAAGGATACGATCACCCTGGATATCGTTCCACTTTTCGAAACGGTGGATGATCTTCACAATGCAGCCGGTATCATGCGTACACTATACGCGAATTCGGAATACCGCGCCCATTTGAAAAGAAGAAATGAAACCCAGACCATCATGGTCGGCTTTTCAGATGGGACCAAAGATGGTGGCTATTTGATGGCCAACTGGAGTATTTATAAGGCCAAAGAGGAACTGACGCGGGTTTCCAAGGAACACGGCATCGGTGTCGTTTTCTTCGATGGCCGGGGCGGACCGCCCGCCAGAGGCGGTGGCAAAACCCATCGGTTTTATTCTTCCCAGGGAAAAAACATTGCCAACAAAGAAATTCAACTCACCGTGCAGGGACAAACCGTGAGTTCCAATTTTGGAACCATTGACTCAGCGCAGTTCAATATAGAACAGCTTGTACATGCAGGCATCGCCAACGATTTATTTTCGGCGCGGAAGGTTACCCTCAGTGAGGAAGAGGAAGCCCTTCTGTCAGAAATGGCGGAATCCAGTTACCAGTCTTATATCGGTCTGAAGAACCACGACTATTTTACCGAATACCTCAGTGAAGTGAGCCCCCTTCAGTTTTATGGAGAGACCAATATCGGAAGCCGGCCAACGAAAAGGAAAAACTCGGGCAAACTGGAGCTCAAAGATCTCCGGGCTATACCTTTTGTGGGTGCTTTCAGCCAGCTAAAACAGAATGTAACGGGCTATTATGGCGTGGGGTCGGCCCTGCAGGAAATGGAAAAAAAGGGCAAATGGAAACAGGTTAAGAATTTGTACAGCAATTCACCCTACTTTAAAACCCTACTGGACAACAGTGAAATGGCCATGAAAAAATGCTTTTTCCCCCTGACCGAGACCTTTTCCAGGCATCCTAAATTTGGAAAGATCTGGATGCTTATTTTCAATGAATTCGAGCTGACCAAAAAATACATCTTTAAACTCTCTGGAAAACAAGAACTTATGGCTGGTTATCCCATTGAGCAGCTGTCGATTCAAATGAGGGAAAGAATTGTATTACCCCTAAGCACCATTCAGCAGTACGCCATTGTACAATTCCGGGAAGCAGAAAAAGCAGGTTCTCCTATGAAGAAAATCTATGAGAAACTCATCATTCGGTGTTCATTTGGAATTATCAACGCCGCCCGGAATTCTGCTTAAGGATTTTACGTAATTTAGTGGTATAAATATTGCATTTCCAATAGGTTCCCTCCATACCCATGAAGAACTGCAAGGGTGGTCCCAATTAAACCTTTCCGTTCAAGTTCCTTCTTAGTCTCTTAATCTACGGATGATGATCAGACGCTTTTTTAGTAACCTCTATTTCCTGACCTTCCTGAATGGTTTTCTGCTGGCCTCCCTTTTCTATTTTAAAATGGAAGCCAATTACGAAAACGAACTTTTTCAGGCCATCCGCGCAGACATCAACAGCCGGATCACCAGAACCGAATCCGAAGATTCCGTCGTCGTTCAGATCATGCATACCAGCCATAATCTTCTCGCCAACCGGGGTTCCGTTTTTGAAGGGAAAGACTTTAGCGGATTCAAGGCAGATGTACTGGAACCGGCGTCCATGGACCTGATGACAGCCAGAGGTGCCTGTGGCAGTTTTGCCATGGTGCTCGCCAGAATTTTTCAGGAATATAAATATCCGGTGAGAATTGCCCAAATGAAGTCCAATGGCATTTTTGCCGCCCACAACATCGTTGAAGTGCAAACGCGGCATGGATGGGTGGTGCTGGATCCGCTTTTCGACGTTTATTTTATAAACCCCTCTCAAAAACTAGCAAGCTTTGAGGACGTCAAAAACAACTGGAGTTATTATAAAAAACAACTTCCCCCGGGGTATGACATGAATTACCGGTACGAAGATGTCCGTTATTCCAATTGGACAAAAATCCCTGTTGTTCTTCCAGCAGTGAAAAAAATACTGGATCTAACCATGGGTAAACCAGCAGCGGATACCTTGTCCATGCGGGTATATTTTCTGAAAAAATATAATATTTGTTTTGACCTTGTTCTAATCGTTTTCATGGTTGTTTTTGCTTTTACCTTGGTTAAACTGATACAAGCAAAGGTTTTCCCGCGTAAAAATATCCCGGTTACCTTCTCCAACGTCTACAAATATCTTCGGCTGCGTTTTTTTACCAAAGGATTTACCGAACAAGGCCAGGCCTAAAGAAGGTTAAGAGCAAAATGGATGCAGCCTAAATACCCATTTACGCTGTTTAAGTTTTGAGTTGAAGGCCAACTGTCCTCTTTCTTCCCACATATCCACATTTGGTGCGCTTTACCGACATCATTCCCCCGCACATCCTTTCACATTATTTATATTTGAATTCTTAAACCTCAGAGATGCTAAAAGTTGGTGTTTTTGGAGCCGGACATCTGGGAAAATTTCATTTGAATAACTGGAAACTGATTCGGAATGCAGAACTCGTGGGATTTTACGATCCAAACGATCAAACAGCAAAGGAAGTCTCTGAAAAATATCAGATTCCGAGATACCTAAGTCCGGATGATCTGATAAGCGCCTGTGATGCGGTGGACATTATCGCTCCTACTCCCATGCATTTTGGACTTTGTGAAATGGCCATCCGGCGAGGAAAACATGTTTTCGTCGAAAAACCGTTGGCCAACGATATGGAAGAAGCCAAGATCCTGCTGAAGCTGGTAAAAGAATCCAATGTAAAACTACAGGTAGGCCATGTAGAACGATTCAACCCCGCCTTCCTGGCGCTGGAGGGGGTCCCCCTGCATCCGATGTTTATCGAAGTACACCGGTTGGCTGAATTTAATCCCAGGGGGACGGAAGTCAGTGTTATTCTCGACCTCATGATTCATGATATCGATATAATCCTGCATATTGTTAAAAGTGAAGTGAAGAATATATATTCCAGCGGTGTTGCCGTCATGACAGACACCCCGGATATTGCCAATGTGCGGATAGAATTTAACAACGGATGTGTGGCCAACCTGACTTCGAGTCGGATTTCTCTGAAGAAGATGCGGAAATTGCGCATATTTCAAAAAGATGCCTATATCGGCGTGGATTTTCTGAGCAAAAAGACGGAAATTATCAGCCTGGATCCGGGAGACAGCAAAGACGGGTTTTCCTTTGATATTGAAACCTTGAATGGGACAAAATCCATACTGGTCAGAAATCCGGAACCACCCCAGATCAATGCCATCCTGATGGAATTGGAAAAATTTACGGAATCCATTCTGGAGAACAAACCCACCCAGGTCTCCGAACTGGACGGATACCGCGCCATGGATATCGCCCATCAGATTCTTCAGAAAATCAAATACAATTCCATCAATAGTTGACTCATGCTGCAACCGGGAAGAAAGATCCATATCACCTGGTACGTGCTGAACGATTATATATCGGCCATACTTTCCTGGATCATTTTGTATTTCACCCGACGTTATCTTTTACATGAAAGAATCTATGTGGATGGAGGTCTTTTTTTAAACAACCGGTTCTGGTTGGGTATTATACTCATCCCCGCTGTATGGATAATTTTTTATGCCATAACGGGAACCTACCACTCCCTGTATAAAAAATCCAGGTTGAATGAATTTTCCAGTACCGCGCTGGCAAGCCTGATGGGATGCACCGTAATATTTTTTGCCATTGTAATCAATGATCCCCAGACTGACTACCGGTACTATTACAAAGCCTATTTCACTTTCCTGATCATGCACTTTTTGATCACCTGGTTCGGGAGATGGATCATTCTTTCCCTGACCAAAATGCAAGTGAGAAAAGGCAAAATCATTTTCAATAGCCTGTTGCTGGGATCAGGAACTACCGGAGAGAAAACTTTTGAGGAAACGGTCATTGGTTTAAGAGCCAACGGATATCAATATACCGGTTATGTCGAGCCCAAAGCAGGCCTAAAAAAAATGAACATCCCGCTGCCCTGCTTAGGTGATGTTGACCGGCTTGAATCGTTGATTGACCAAGAAAACATTGAACTGGTTGTGTTGGCCATGGAAAGATCTGATCAGGAGGAAGCGGAAAAAATGGTTCAGCGCCTCAGTGAAAAAGATGTTGAAATAAAAATTATTCCTGACATATTGGACATTTTATCTGGCTCCGTAAAAACCAGCAACCTCTTTGGGGCCCTGCTCAGTGATATCCATACAGGACTGATGCCCGAATGGCAAATGCATATCAAAAGACTGGTAGATGTTCTCCTTTCCGCCCTGGCATTGCTCGTCTTGTCACCCTTGTTGTTGTATACGGCTATCCGGGTAAAACTGGGGTCCGTGGGACCCGTATTTTATTCACAAGAAAGAGTGGGCTACAAAGGAAGAAAATTCATGATTCATAAATTCCGATCCATGTTCCATGATGCGGAAAAGGATGGTCCCAGTTTATCTTCTGAGCACGATCACCGGATTACCCGATGGGGGAAAACCATGAGAAAATGGCGATTGGATGAGCTACCCCAACTGATCAACGTGATCCGGGGAGAAATGAGTCTGGTAGGACCCAGACCGGAAAGGCAGTATTATATTAACCAGATCCTGATCGTCGCGCCTTATTTCAAATATCTGCTGAAGGTAAAACCAGGAGTGACGTCTTGGGGCATGGTGCAATTCGGATATGCGGAAAACGTTCATGAAATGATAGACCGCATGAAATATGATCTTATTTATATTGAGAATATTTCACTCGGGCTGGATTTTAAGATCATGATGCATACTTTAATGACCATATTTAAAGGCAAAGGCCGGTAAGATCGCAAACCAAGGTCTTTTGAAAAAACTGCTCACCCTACCTGTTTTATTTATTGTCCTGCAGACGCATGCCCAGTCTGTTTGGAAACAATCCCTTCATTATGACATTCATATAACCTTTCATCCGGCCGAAAAATCGGCCGATGCATCGATGAAATTGCGATACCTAAACCATTCCCCCGATACCCTTACTTATATCTGGTTTAATGTGTGGCCCAATGCTTTTCGCAACGACAGAACCCAATACACCGATCAGTTACTCGAAAATGGAGATACCCGTTTTTATTTTTCAAATAAAGAACAAAAAGGGTATCTGAACCGGCTTGATTTCCGGGTAAACGGCAGCCTGGCCCGTATAGAGGACCATCCGCAATTCATGGATGTAGTAAAATGTATACTTCCAAAACCCCTTTTACCCGGCGACAGCATTACCATTGTCTCCTCTTTTCATCTGCGCCTGCCCTTTAATTTTAATGGCTATGGATACGGCGTCCATCATGTTGAAGTAAGAAACTGGTATCCTGAACCGGCTGTGTACGATTCCAAGGGATGGCATCCCATGACCTTCCTGGTACAAGGAGGGGCCTATCACGAAGCCGCAGATTATGAAGTGGATATGGAGGCACCCCCAACTTATAAAATAGCGACCGGCGCCCTGGCAGATACTATCTCGCGTTCAGCAGTCATCAACCACTATCATTTCTCTATAAAAAATGCCAATTCGTTTTCATGGATCGCTGACACGAAATTTACGGTGAAAACCGACACACTTCAACTCGACGGACGCCAAATAACCATTCAGTATTTTTATTTTACCCCGCCTCCCTTCAATGACTTTAATAAAATTTT
>JABDAN010000079.1 GCA_013289175.1 Bacteroidota bacterium | reverse complement strand
TTACCCAGGCAGACAATTCCACCACCCGCAAATATGGTGGCACCGGGCTCGGACTGGCTATTTCCAAAAACCTGGCTGAATTGATGCATGGATCCCTGACGGTTGAAAGTGAAGCGGGCAGCGGCAGTTCCTTTTCCCTTTTCCTTCCCCTGGAAATAACCAACGATCAACCGGAAATACAACTGCAACCAAAACCCCAGTTAAAAAACGTATTGGTGGTCGACGACAATCAGACCAATCTGGCCCTCATGAAGGAATCCCTGGGCTTTTTTCAGATTCACTGTGAAACCGCCGGCAGTGGGCAGGAAGCCCTGCTTAAAATGGAGCAAGCTCAACTCAGCGGACCCTCATTCGATCTGGTCATCACCGATCACCATATGCCCGGTCTGGATGGAATAAACCTGGTAAAAAAGATCAAAGAGCGCTTTGCTGACACCAACCTGCCCTTTATTCTCATGATATCTTCCCTGGAGAAAAACCTTTATCAGCATGACGCCGATAAAACAGGGATCAATAAATTTATTTCCAAACCTGTAAAACTCCATGAACTCAACAGTACCCTGCTTTCTCTTTTTGAAAAGAATATGCAAAACGATAGCCTTCATCCTTCCTTTGACGCCATCGAGAAAATTTCGCAGGCTGCCAGTATCTTGGTCGTGGACGACGATCCGATCAATATGATGCTCATTTCCGAAGTCCTGAAAAGAATGGGATTTGAAGTGATCCAGATGCAAAACGGAAAAGAAGTCCTTGAATCCCTTCCACATTATGATCCGGTGCTCATCTTCATGGATCTGAATATGCCGGAAATGGACGGATATACCGCTACCCGCCTCATACGGAAGTTGCCAACACCCCAGTCCAAGATTCCGATCATTGCCTTGACGGCGGACGCCATGAAGGGCGACCGGGAACGCTGCCTGGATGCGGGCATGAACAATTATATTTCCAAGCCTTTTAAACTCGAAGAAATAGAAGCGGTGCTGCGGGAGTATGTACTGCTGGTTTAAAACTTCGCTGTCACCATCTTTAATCTATAGATCGTCATTACAATTTTTGTGGGTAAAATTCGACACCACCCACCGGATTAAGACCAAAAAAATAAAAATGGAAGAAGAAATTTTAGCCGTCCAGCCCAGTTTCAAATTGTACAAAGAAAAAGCAATTTTCACTGGTACCTTTATAGGAGGACCCTTGGTTGCAGGATATTTGGCTGCAGAAAATTTTAAATTGCTAGGGCAGCCGCAAAAAGCCCGGACGACTTGGATCGTTACCGTTCTTGCGACCATTGTAATTTTTGGAAGTGTCTTTTTTGTTCCGAATATGGATAAAGTTCCGGATTTCTTATTTCCTGTAATCTATGCATGTGTAGCACAATTCCTGGTTCAAAAATATCAAGGGGCAGCCATCAAAGAACACATCGATTTGGGTGGGCCGACCTTTTCTGGTTGGAGAGCGGCTTGGATTGGTCTTGTGGGAATGGTCGCTTTAGTGGCGATTATTTTTGCCGTTCTTTTCCTGAAGGATGGCGCCGTATTGCGCTAAAAAATCTATACCCGATTTGACCCGATCGATCCCCCATCCCCTTAAATAAAAATGGGTAATAAAATAGTGAAAGAACCTTGAGGGCAGGGATCTCCGGGGAAGACTATTTCTCCGCTTACTGAACGGCTGCCGTTACTCCACTTAAGGGAAGCTTGCCTTCATAGACATTCAGCTTTACTTTCCAGATACCTGATTCTTTTTCCAGGCTCAGGTCGATTTTAATGTTTTTCATTTCATCTACCTGAGGGAGCAATTCAAAACTGATCAAATTCATGTTGTGCAGCTCGGTCGGTGTATGATACTGCGCATTGAGGATAAAGGGTTTTTGTCCTTCCAGTTTGATGATCGTGTTTTCAATCTGGTCGTACACTTCCTTAAAACGGGCGCGGGCCTGCATAAAATTGGGAGAATTGAACGTGGTGCAGTTCCAGTTATAAATTTCGTTGTTGGCTACATTGTATTTCCAGATGCTGCAGTAACTGGCGCCTGGAACGGTAATCGTGGTTTTATACTCAGCCATCTGCGGGTGCTGGGCAATCATATCGCCCTTGATATTATGGAAGCGGTTGGGAAAGTCGCGGATTACTTTTTCCAGCGCCACATTGGTCTTATTGGAAAATACATCGTCCTGGGAAAACAGCCACGCGGCGTTCAGCAGGAAAGTCAAGGTTAAAAATATGCCTCTCATAGCAATGGATTTGGTGTCTAAATTAGTATAAAAATCAGGCAGTTGCAATAGGGAAAATACGGTGATCTCCTAGGGGTAAAATTTAGACATTCTGGCTGACACCCAAGGGGTTTTAGCTGAACAGATATTCCACGTCTTCGCGGGAAAGGCTTTTTACAAATCCGTCATCATCGGCGATCAGGTCTTTTGCCAGGATCCGTTTGCGGTCCTGCAGCTGGAGGATTTTATCCTCTATACTGTCCTTACAGATCATCCGGTAAGCAAAGATGTTTTTGGTCTGACCAATCCGGTGGGTACGGTCGATCGCCTGTTGTTCCACTGCGGGATTCCACCAGGGGTCTACAATGTATACGTAGTCGGCTGCCGTGAGGTTGAGACCCACTCCTCCAGCCTTCAGGGAAATCAGGAACACCCGGCAGCTGTCGTTGTCCTGGAATTCGCGAATGGCCTTCTCCCGGTCGACGGCGGTTGTGCTTCCGTCAAAATAGGCAAAGGGGATATCCAGTTCCAACAGCTTTTCTTTGATCAGGGCCAGCATGCCCAGGAACTGGGAAAAGATCAGGGCTTTGTGGTTGCCGATGTTTTCAGATATTTCCCGGGCCAGTTCATCGAGTTTGATGGAATGATTGGGATACTTGTCGGACTCATTGAGGATCGCCGGTGAATCGCAGATCTGCCGCAGCTTCATGAGACCCTGCAGGATGGTCAGTTGTGATTTCTGGATACCCTGGGACTCAATCGTACCCAGGATCTTATCCCGGTAGTCATTTCTATAAGCCTCGTATACTTTGCGCTGCTCTTCTTCCATTTCACAAAACAGGATGGTTTCTGTTTTTTCCGGGAGGTCCTTGGCAACCTGTTCTTTGGTCCGGCGCAAAATAAAAGGGTATAATAATTTTCTCAAGTGGTCTTTGCGATCGGGTTCGCCGAATTTGTCAATGGGGATAGCAAATTCCTGGCGGAAGAATTCTATACTGCCCAGCATGCCTGGGTTTAGAAAATTCATTTGAGCAAAAATATCGAATGTATTGTTTTGCAAGGGGGTACCACTCATGCACAGCCGATGTTTTGCGCGAAGCAGACAGGCCGCTTTGGTCACTTTGCTCGCAGGATTTTTTATGGCTTGGGATTCATCCAGCACGACATAGTCCAGGGGCATATCCATCAGCAATTTGATGTCGCTGCGCAGCGTACCGTAGGTGGTGATGATGATTTCAAAACCATTCAGGGCTTCCTTGTTTCTGAGTCGTTCGCCGCCATGGTGGATCCGGTAGGTTAAACCGGGTGCGAATTTTTTTATTTCATTTTCCCAGTTGAAGATCAGTGTGGTCGGACATACCACCAGGGCACGCAACTGGCCATAGTGTTGTTTATAGTGGTGCAGGAAAGAGAGGGCTTGGATGGTTTTACCCAGACCCATGTCATCGGCCAGGATGCCTCCCCAGTTTACTTCATGTAAATAATTCAGCCAGTGAAATCCATGCACCTGGTAGGGACGAAGGATATGTTCCAGATGAACCGGTGGATCAATCTCTTTTATTTTTTTAAATTCCTTGAGCTGTTCGTACTTCTTTTCCAGGTGAATGATCAGTTCCTCTTCATTCCTGTTTTCATAGAGTTCGTCAATTACACTTAAATGATATCGCGACAGCCGGAGCTCATTACTTTTTCCTTCGCCCACCCGGAAAAGCAGTGCATAACGTTTTACCCATTCGTCCGGCAACACCCCTAGGGTCCCATCGTTGAGGGGAACAAACTGCTGTTTGTTTGCCAGCGCCTTTTTTACATCAGCGATCGTAACCTTCTGGTCACCGAAAATGATATCCACCCGGGCGTCGAACCAATCCGTACTGCTGCTGATATGGATCTTTGTCTGGGGACGGGATGTATTGAAACGGAAATTTTTTAGCGCATCAAATCCCACGACGGTTACTTTCATATCCTGCATGGCATCCATGAAAAGAAAGAACCAGTTGTTTTTCAAAACATCCGTTCCCCGCAAAGCCAGTCCGGAAGAGCCCTGCGGCTGAATGAACTGGGAGTGCAGGGATTGCAACTGATTGATAAATGCCGATTCTTTTTCTTTGTTCCGTTGGATGAGCAAAACCTTATCGCCGTCGGGAACCACCAGCTGGTCTTTTCCTATGGAAGTGGTTTCAAAACCCTTATAAGAAAATACAGGCTGAAACAACAAGTATTCGCCTTTTTCCTGCAACAGAATTTTTCTTTCCGGATCCCCGCTTTTTATTTCCCGAATCAGATCATGATCGAATTCGACATGATATTCTTTTTTGCAAGGGGATAACAAAACTGCGCAACTGTTCGGGCCAGTCTTCTTTGGGAATTGTGAGTTTTCCCTCAGTGAATTTTGAAATCACGGCGATATCTTCCGGCTTGTTCCAGAGGTAAAGACAGTTGTTCAGGAATAAAATTACCTGACTGTTGCATTTGTTTTGGGTAAGGTCGATGGATTGGCCGGTGATCCGCGTGAATGCCTTGATTTCTATATGGTTCTTGTGCGCATAAATTTTAAAAGACGGGCTGACCGGATCGGGTGAAAGATTTACGGATTGCAGGTTAGCCGTTTTAAAGGGTTTGTGCCCGTTTAAAAAAAATATGAAAGGATTTTCGTGCAATTCGCTGAATAATTTCCGGTAGCGCGGGTGGAGGTATTCTATGATCAGCGCCTTGGTGTCATCGGGCAATTCCTCCCCTTCTGTATGAATGATATTTTCCCACATTCCACTGAACGGAGAATTTCGGTTGAGATATTTATTGACTTCCGGGTCCTGGGTTTTGCGCAAAGAAAAAACCAGTTGGCGATCGGGTTCATTAAACTTTTCGGTATTGACAAATTTGGCCAGTTCAAGTTTTTCGATTTTTCCTATGTACGCAGTTTGTTGTTCATTGCTTTCTCCGCTGATGGCCTCGAGCAGAAATCCCGGATAGGCATCGTGATTGAAATTAAAAACTACGCCCAGTCGTTGAACGGAATCAATTTTTTGTTCCGCGTCCATTACTTCGGCTTCCACTTCTTTTTCAAATTCTGGCTTTGGCCGGGCCAGAACCGAAGGATTAACCCGTTTGATGGACATATCCAGTACCCGCAAAAAAGGTTTACCATCTTTGTAGGAGAATTCAAATTTGCCTTTGAGGTCATCGGTCAGGGAATAACCGTAGGCTTCCAATAATTTGTTTTTTTCTTTGTCCCAGTTTCGGATGCTGTCAAAATAGTAGGCTCCGTAGGCCTGGAACAATTGAAGAAATAAAATCACTTTCGGCAGGCAGAGCGGGTGATCCGTATCGGGATAAGAAGAGCTGGTATCAAAATTTCTCTCCTCGTTTTTGCGCAGCAAAACCGCATACCGTTTGCCGTTGATGAGCACGCTGGCTTTCACCGTTTCATCGGCAGCCAATTCGATGGAAGCCTTTTGAGATTGCAAATATTTTCCGGCTTCTTCATAGACTTCCCGGGAACAAAGCAGTCGGATGGTTTTCAGATCAATCGACTTCATCTTAATGACCGTATGGGATTGATCGTACTGGATCTCTTCTGCCTTGAGCATGTTGCGGTCAAGCAATTCCTGCAGCTGTATCAAGGCCGCCGCTTCGTGACGGCAGATGTCGCCCAGGTTGTATGGACAACTGCAACGGACCGAGAGCGCTTTGGCATCCCGGAATTTCTGAACAAATACTTTATAATAGGTGGAATAACTGTCGTCCTTGATTCGAAAAGTGACGGTTTCGAAAAGCTCATCGTATTCAATGAGCTCAACAAATCCTATTGCATGGATTTTTTTCCCCCGTCGGATGACTTCATCGGTTCCGTTCGTGTAAACGTATTTAATAAGGTGCGGTAGGGCCATTCAACTTTTCGGTTTTCGTTTAGCCCCACGGCGGGTCAGATCCGTTCGCAAAAGGCTAATCTGCAAAAGTAAAGGAAAAATATTCAAAGGCCAAAGCTTAAGGCTTAATCTCCAAAGCAATAGACCCGTCAAATCATTTATTCCGGGCTTTCTTTCGGCAAGATCTTTTTAATGTAATTTCATATCGGTTTGGAATGACGTTTGCCGCTTAAAAACAGTACCCGTTTCCCGTAAAAAGACCTTCATGACGCGAAGCATCCTGATTCTTCTCATTTTTTCGCAGGCCTTTTCATCCGCCTTTTCCCAAAAGCTTAAAAAAGCGGATAAGGAACTTGTTTTGGAACTTCAAACAGATGTCGGTTATCTGGCCGGCGATAAACTGGAAGGCAGGCGCTCAGGGACGGCCGGGGAGAGCCTGGCCTCGGATTATATAGTTGCCTCTTTTGTTAAAACCGGCCTGAAGCCCATGGGTGACAGCGGAACTTTCCTGCAACGTTTTGAAATCTATGACGGAAGGGATATCAGTCAGACCCGGTTTTCCATTAACAATTCGGTGCTTGTACTGAATACCGAATACTTCCCCCTGCCTTACAGCGCGCCTGGAAAGGTCACGGGCTCGCCCGCCATTGCGTTACAGGAAAGCGGTTCGCCCTGGTTTTATGATCTCCGGGAGATCATAGAAGCCGCCCAGAACAACCCGCACCTGGATATCCACAAACAGATGCGCGAAAAAATCAGGCTGTTCGCGAGCAAGGGTGCCAGCGCGGTTATTTTTTACAATAGTTCCCGGCAAGAAGACGGTATTGTATTTGATCCGGCCGAAGGCATACAGGCCGAGAAAATTCCTGCGCTCTACGTTACCAAGGCCGGGAGAAGAAAATACCTGAAAGATATTTCGCAGTCCCTGGATGTAGACTTGGATGTGGAAATGGTGGAGAAGAAAAGATGGGGTCATAACGTCATCGGATATCTGGACCTGGACGCTCCCCTGACGGTGGTAATCGGGGCCCATTACGATCATCTGGGATACGGAGAAGATGGAAATTCCCTGTACCGGGGAACGGATAAAATGGTCCATCCGGGCGCCGATGACAATGCCAGCGGAACCGCTGCCCTGATGGAACTGGCCCACCTGATGAAAAAAACCAAGGGGCTGAGGACAAATTACCTTTTTGTGGCATTCTCTGGGGAGGAATCGGGGTTGATTGGCTCGAAATATTTTACAGAACATTGCCCGATCGCTTTGTCCAAGATCAGTTATATGGTCAATATGGATATGATCGGCCGGCTCAATGACAGCACCCATTCCCTTACCATCGGTGGATATGGAACTTCTCCCCAGTGGTCAGACCTGATTGCAGGAACCTTGAACAAAAAAGTTTTTGTACTCAATCTAGATTCCAGCGGAACCGGCCCCAGTGACCATACTTCTTTTTATCTGAAAGGCATTCCCGTATTGTTTTTTTTTACCGGCATCCATGCCGATTATCACCGCCCTACCGATCTGGCTGAAAAAATTAATTATACCGGGGAGCTGCAGATTATTCATTTCATTTATGCCATCTTAGAAAAGATGGATGGCATGAATAAACCGGCATTTGTAAAAACGCGGGACAAGCAATTCGGTGTAGCGCCGGCCTTTAATGTTACCCTGGGCATCATGCCCGACTATAGCTTTCCAGGATCAGGGTTACGCATCGATGCCATCACCGAAGGCAGGCCGGCTGAAAAAGCCGGATTAAAAGCAGGGGACGTAATCATCAAACTCGGTGATTATGCGGTCATCTCGCTGCAGACTTATATGGAGGCGCTATCGAAATTCAATCGGGGTGACCAGACCACGGTGGAGGTTTTGAGAGGTAAGGAAGATATCAAAGCAGCCGTTCAATTTAAATAGGTGTAATGAAGTCACTGAAATTAAATATGGAAAGCATGGAAGGCGATTTTTTTGTCGGCTCCCGGCTGCTGGGTATCGTGGCCCCGCTAAAAGGTTATAGTTTCTGCTGGCAGCTGAATCGTCAGCTCAGACTAGATTTTCGCATCACCAACCAGATAGAGATTCCGATGATGAGGAAAAAAAGGGAATATTATTTTACCGTTTATGAATGCCCCGAACCGAACAAAACCATCATCCACTACCTGTACAACAATCAGTTTGATGGTGAATACCTTTTACCTGAATTCAGACACCTTGATTTTTTCTGGCTTTTAAAGGGAGATGCCGTATCGGACGCACTGATGACAGAAATGATGGATTCCATAAAATCCATTTCGGGTGTGCAGATGGTAACAGAACTTACGCACACCAAGATCAGACACCGGGAGCACCTGATCTTTTGAACCGGCGGTCATCTCTGTTAAAAAGAAAGGGAATTAGCTGTTCATGCTCGCCAGAAACTCTTCATTGCTTTTGGTTCCACGCATCCGTTTGAGCAGTTCATTCATGGCCTCTTCTGTATTCATATCGTTGAGGTATACACGAAGTAGGTTCATGCGTTGCAGAACATCTCTTTCCAGCAATAGGTCATCGCGACGGGTGGATGAAGAAACCAGGTCAATGGCTGGGAAAATACGCCGGTTGGCCAGTCTGCGGTCCAGCTGTAATTCCATATTACCCGTTCCCTTAAACTCTTCAAATATCACTTCGTCCATTTTTGAGCCGGTATCGATCAGGGCGGTTGCCAGTATGGTCAGCGATCCTCCGTTTTCTATTTTGCGGGCGGCGCCAAAGAATTGTTTGGGTTTCTGCATCGCATTGGCTTCCACTCCTCCACTCAACACCTTCCCCGAAGAAGGGGCTACCGTATTGTGCGCCCTGGCCAGACGGGTAATGGAGTCGAGCAGGATGATCACATCGTGTCCGCACTCGACCAACCGTTTTGCTTTTTGCAAAGCGACCGTAGATACTTTCACATGTTTTTCTGCCGGCTCATCAAAAGTAGAAGCAATGACTTCAGCCTTGACGGAGCGTTCCATGTCTGTAACTTCTTCCGGACGTTCATCTACGAGCACAATCATCAGGTAACACTCGGGGTGGTTGATGGCGATGGCATTGGCAACCGCTTTGAGCAACATGGTCTTGCCCGTTTTCGGTTGAGATACAATGAGTCCACGCTGGCCTTTGCCGATGGGTGTAAACAGGTCGATGATCCTGGTGGAAAAATCAGATGGGTTTACAAAAAGATTCAACTTTTCAAATGGAAAAAGGGGAGTCAGGTAGTCGAAGGGTACCCGGTCCCTTACTTCGTCCGGAGATTTATTGTTGATGGTCTCCACTTTGAGCAGGGCAAAATATTTTTCACCTTCTTTAGGCGGACGAACCGAACCATACACGGTATCGCCGGTTTTTAAGCCGAACAATTTTATCTGCGATGGCGAAACATATACATCATCGGGGGAAGAAAGGTAGTTGTAATCACTGCTGCGAAGAAATCCGTATCCATCGGGCATCATTTCCAAAACACCTTCTGCTTGGATGACTCCATCAAATTCAATATTGAAAGTTTCATTGCGGCGCTGCGGATAGACTTTCTGAGGCTGGTCTCCATTGCCCGGGCGATTTTGTTCGGGTGCGGAGCCGTTGTCTTCTTGTCCGTTTTCAGGCTGATCGTTTTGATCGCTATTGTCTCCTTCAGTGTTTTCCATTTCTTCAGATCGGGAGACATGGGTATTGTGTGTATGGCCCTGTTCGGCCCTTGGATGGGAGACGGGTTTATGAAATTCAACCGATGGCTGATCTTCCGTATCCGACTCGTCTTCCTTTTTACGCAGCTTTTTTACCAGCGGTTTTTCTTCCTTCTTTTTAAGGTCTTTTTTGGGTTCTGGTTTTTTGAGTTTGGGAGCTGGATCACCGCTTTCCACGAATGCCTCTTCACTGGAATTGGCGGTGGTCGTTTTTACGATTCTCTTGCGTTTGGTGCCACTGTCAGCCCCTTCGCCTTTTTCGCTGGGTGCCAGCGCCTGTTTGTCCAGAATTTTATAGACGAGTTCCTGTTTGTCGAGTTTTTTGGAATTGGGGATCTTCAACTGCTCAGCAATATCGAGGAGTTCTGGAACGAGCATGTCGTTTAATTGGAGGATGTCGTACATAGTAAAGCTTAAGAATTACAGCAGTAATAACACTGTTCTGTAGAAAAAGGATTGATGATTGAATATAGATTAAAGACGAGCGGAATGACTAAAACTGACGTTTGCGAGCAAAGGAAAAGAACGAATCAGCCTGATTCCGCTGCAATGATAATATAAAAACGGAAAATCTAAAAAAATATTTCAAGGATTATCTTTGCCTTCTTTAATCACAGGAAGGCTAAAATAACAGCATGTTCAACCAGCGCATCAAAATCAAAGAGGTCCTCGCCATGGTGCCAGGACAGGGGGAAATCACGGTAATGGGATGGGTCCGGACCCTGCGCAACAACCAATTCATCGCATTAAACGACGGATCCTGCAATGAAAACCTGCAGATCGTGCTGGAACTGGGTTCTTTTGATGAAAGCCTGTTAAAAAAACTCACCACGGGCAGTTCCCTGCGTGCCGTAGGCAGACTGGAAGATTCGCAAGGCAAGGGCCAGCGGATTGAACTCAAAGCCCGGACGGTAGAGATACTGGGTGGATCGGATGCGGAGAAGTTTCCGCTTCAGCCCAAAAAACACAGCCTGGAATTTCTGCGCGAGATTGCCCACTTGCGTTTTAGGACCAATACCTTCGGTTCGGTATTCCGGGTTCGCCATGCCCTGTCTTTTGCCGTGCACCAATTTTTTCATGAGCGCGGATTTGTTTATCTCCATACGCCGATCATCACGGCCTCCGATGCCGAAGGGGCCGGGGAAATGTTTAAGGTGACGACCCTTTCCTTTGACCAAACGCCCCGAAATGAAGGGGGAGAAGTGAATTTCAAAGAAGACTTTTTTGGAAGACCGACGAACTTAACCGTGAGTGGTCAGCTCGAAGGGGAGCTCGCCGCCATGGGGTTTGCAGAAGTATATACATTTGGTCCCACTTTCAGGGCGGAGAATTCCAACACCACCCGCCATCTGGCGGAATTTTGGATGATCGAACCGGAAGTAGCCTTCAATGACCTGGAAGACAACATGAACCTGGCGGAAGATTTTATTCGCTACCTGATTTCCTATGTATTGGAACACAACCGGACCGACCTGGAATTTCTGGATGCTCGGCTGGCGGAAGAAGAAAAACAAAAACCACAGGCCGAACGCAGTGAAACCGGTCTGCTGGAGAAACTCGAATCGGTGGCCGGCCAGGATTTTGAACGAATCAGTTATACCCAGGCTGTTGAAATCATTTTGCAATCGCCCGCATTTAAGAAGAAAAAATTCAAATACGACCTGGCTTGGGGAATGGACCTGCAAAGCGAACACGAGCGTTGGCTGGTTGAAAAGCACTTTAAAAAACCGGTAATCGTAACCGACTATCCCAAGGAGATAAAAGCATTTTATATGCGACAGAACCCCGATGGAAGGACCGTGGCGGCCATGGACATCTTAGCGCCCGGTATTGGTGAGATCGTGGGTGGATCGCAAAGGGAGGAAAGGCTGGACATGTTGGAAACCAGGATGCGGGAAATGCATATTCCCGTAGAGCAGATGTGGTGGTATTTGGACACCCGCCGCTACGGAACGGTCCCGCACGCGGGATTCGGACTGGGCTTCGAGCGCATGGTCCAGTTTGTTACGGGGATGACCAATATCCGGGACGTGATTCCCTTTCCCCGTACGCCCAAGAATGCGGAGTTCTGACAATCCAATGGCCAGGACCTCAAAAATGGAGTCGGTATTCAGGGTTTTCTATGGCATTCTTTTCTCGTTTTTTGCCGCTCATCCTTTTTTACGGACCCTCCGAAGCAGGAGGCGATTTCTTATACTATTCATTATCAAATAATTATAAAATTTCAATAGCCGGTATACTTAGTTATTGATTTTTCCATGGTACTTTGTTTTGCATAGTACTAAAATTACTTCTATATTTGTATCGCAAGCAGGAATTCATCATTTAAAAGGCTAGCATATGAACATAGAAAACACACAGAGCCAGATGAGAAAGGGAATTCTGGAATTCTGTATTCTTTCCGTCATCCGCCGCGGCGAGGCATATCCTTCTGATATCGT
>JABDAN010000078.1 GCA_013289175.1 Bacteroidota bacterium | reverse complement strand
TCGCCCTGCCATTCGGTTACCCCGGGAATGGAAGTGGCCTTCACAATCTCCTCTTTGGTCTTGCCGGCTTTGATCTGGTTATACACAAAAGCCGAAAGGTTTTTTAGATAATCTTGCATGGCTTTAATATCCGATTTATTGCCCGTCACTTTTTCGGGATCATAGGCGTGCCCGAATATAAAAAGGGTATCGTTGTCAAACTCCTGTTGGATTTTATCCAGTACCACAATCCAGTTTTTGATGGAGGCGCCGGCACTGCGGTCGATGAATGCCCACTTGCGGTTGAAAACCAGGTCTCCCACATGGGCAATATTGGCATGAGGAAAAAATATGACGCTGTCCCCATCGGTGTGAGCCGGTCCATAATAATAGGCTTTAATATTTTCCTTCATTTTTTTGTATTCCCAGTTACCATCATAGGTTATATCAGGATAGAGCTGCTCAGCTTCCTTGTTTTGTTCTTTGGCGACCCTTTGCTGGTTCAGCAGGGAATTCTTGTGTGCGGCCACCTGGTTAACCATCCCTTTAAATGATAGGTTGCCAGCCGTATGATCTGCGTGGTGATGGGTGTTGATCAGGATTTCAAAGGGGATGTCCTGGTCTTTTCGCAAGGCATCGATCAGGTGTTTGGATTGTTCGGGATATTCAGCATCGACCACCGCCATATTTTTTTTCGCGATATAGTATCCGATGGTGCCCCCTTTTTCAGTAAATATGCCTACACCGTTGCGGAGCATTTTCATTTTATAGGGGTTCTCCTGTAAAAATTGGGTCATCCAGTTTTTGCCCAAAAGCGGGACCGCCCCAATACTCAAACTGGTATTTCTTACGAAGGATCTGCGGTTCATTTACTGATTTTATGGAAAGTTACCGAATCTTAATATTCCATTTTTCTTAAGCTGGGGGCCTTGAACCAGGTAAATACAACCACCAGCAGGGTCATACATCCGCCAAAAACGACTGAAGGGACAACGCCCAAAAAACGGGCGGCCATACCACTCTCAAACTGACCCAGCTCGTTGCTGGAATTGATAAACATGGAGTTTACACTGAGCACCCGTCCGCGCATATGGTCGGGCGTTTTCAATTGCATGATGGTTCCCCGGGTAACAACACTGATGCCGTCGAGCATGCCGCTGAGTAAAAGCACACCAAATGACAACCAGAACAATTTGGATAGCCCGAAGACAATGATACAGATGCCAAATCCGGCTACGGCAAACAAAAGTTTTTTGCCCTGATTGCGTTTGGGTGGAAACAGGGTCAGCAGCAAAACGATACAGACAGATCCCATATCGGAAGCCCCATTGAGCAGCCCAAATCCTTGGGCACCTACTTTTAAAATATCCCGTGCATAGACGGGTATAAGGGCCACGGCTCCTCCGAACAATACGGCAAAAAGATCCAGGGAAACGGCCGCCAGCAATTCTTTGGTTTTGAAAACAAAGGACAATCCTTCTTTAACACTGTCCCATGTTTTTTTCTCACCCCGCTCATTGAGGGGCTTCACGGGTTTTAAGGACATCAACACCGTGAAGGCGATAAAGACAAGGAGCACCACCACCGTCAGGGTTCCGGTATTTCCGATACCAGCAATCATAAATCCTCCCAACGCGTGGCCCGTGATCGAGGCGGATAGAAAAACGCCCGTGTTCCAGGTAATGGCGTTTTGCAATTTATTTTTTGGTACGATCTGGGCCAGCATGACATTGAAAATCGGACCGGTAAAAGAACGGATGATTCCTGTGCCAAAAATGATCAGATAGATGCATCCGGCCGTCCAGTGATTGGTCAGGCGGCTGGCGGCTGGCGGCGAAGAAAGCGTGAGCAGGAGCAGGGCTGCCAGTCCGTAAAGACCTACGCCCGTAAGCATTAATTTTCTTTTTTCACTCAGGTCGATTACATGGCCCGCATACAGGGCCAGGGAAACGGCCGGAATAAATTCTGAAAGCCCCACCACTCCAATGGCAATGGGCGCATTGGTAAGATTATAAATCCACCAGCCCACCAGGGTGCTCATCATCCGCAGGCCCATGATAAAAATAAAGCGTCCCACAATGAGGCTTCTGAAAGCCGGAATACGCAAAGCTTCCAAGGGAGACGACCGGACAGGACTGGAAGGAATGGGATTCAAAGGCATAGAGCGGTCAGGGTAAGGTGAAATAATGTTGTCCGGGACCAAAATCCTTTTCCAGCGCATCCAAGATTACCTGGAAATGTTTTTCGTTTCCTAGGAAATCTGCATTCGTAGCATCTATAAAAAGGGTTTTCATACCGTGTTGCCGGATATAGCTGGTATAGGTCTCCTGCAAACTGAATAAATAATCATCGGAAATAGATTGTTCATAAGTCCGGTTTCTCTTTTTGATATTTTTCTGCAGCTGCTGCACCGGTGCATGCAGGTAGATCAGCAGATCGGGTTGGATCAGTTGCTGGAAGATGATATCAAAGAGTTTCTGGTACAAATGAAATTCTTCTTCCGGCAGGTTTACTTTGGCAAAAAGCAGGCACTTGGAAAAAATATAATCAGCAATCGTTACCCGCTGAAAAAGATCTTTGGTATGCACCAGTTCCTTGAGCTGTTTGTAGCGCTCGGCCATAAAAAAAAGTTCCAGCGGAAAAGCGTAGTGTTTTGGGTTTTCGTAAAATTTCGGCAGAAAGGGGTTTTCGGCAAAAGCTTCGAGGATCAGACGGGAATTGTAGTGACGGGCCAGCAAATGAGCCAAGGTTGTTTTGCCCGCGCCGATATTTCCTTCCACCGCAATAAAATGATATTTCATGCCCTGTAAATATCCGGAATACCCGCGGTTAAAAACGGGTCAACTTATTTTTTTTACTGCCAATTCATCGGTACATTCCAGCAGGAGTTGTGAAATGGTTTTTCCCAGTACCGGGTGTATATAGTCGGGTGAAATCTCACAAAGCGGCTCCAGTACAAATCGTCTC
This sequence comes from Bacteroidota bacterium, assembly GCA_013289175.1. Taxonomy (GTDB): domain Bacteria; phylum Bacteroidota; class Bacteroidia; order Chitinophagales; family Chitinophagaceae; genus Puia. Next base: position 9,314 of record JABDAN010000078.1, on the reverse strand, counting down.
TCTGCGATCCGGGGATGGGGAATCGTTAACCCGGGTTCATGCAGGACCAGGTGGTTGTAGAACAGGATATCTATGTCGATGGTGCGGGGAGCATTTTTTTCACTGCGGATTCTTCCACCGGTTTTTTCAATGGATAAAACCGAGTGCAACAACTTGGCGGGATCCAGGAGTGTTTGGATCAGCAACACCTGATTTAGAAAATCGGGCTGATCGGGTTTTCCCCACGGAGCTGTTTCATACAGGGATGAAATCAAGATAACCTGACCGCAAATTAGTTCTATATTTGCCCGTGCCTGCTGCATATGGAAGGCTCTGTCGCCCTCGTTACCGCCCGTCAGCAGATAAGCTTTGTTCATGGATGACTAATATTAATCCAGTTCAAATATCTTTAATTTTACCTTCATCAAAATTTAAAAGCGCATGCGCAGCTTTTTTAAAATATTTTTCGCCAGTTTGCTTGCCCTGGTTGTATTTGTATTTGTATTATTCTTTTTTACAATTGGATATCTGGGAGGTGTGGTTTCCAGTATCGGCAATACACAAGCGGAGGAAACGGGTGCCAACGCAGTCCTCGTTTTAGACCTGAGTCAAACCTTCGGTGAAAAGACGGTTCCCGATCCCCTGGCTGGATTCAGTGAAACCCGGTACAATACCCCGGGAGTGTATAATATAATCCGTACGATCCGTTATGCCAAAACGGACTCAGCCATCAAAGGAATTTATATCAAGGCCAATGGCGATGACAACGGTTTGGGAACCTCCGAAGAAATCCGGAACGCCTTGCTGGATTTTAAAAAATCCCGCAAATTTATTATTGCCTATGGCGAAGTAATTTCTCTGAAAGCATACTATACCGCCAACGTAGCCGATCAGGTTTACTGCAATCCCAAAGGAGGAGTGGAGTGGAAGGGATTTACCAGCAGTATGCCTTATTTAAAAGGAAGTCTGGACAGGTTGGAAATCCAGCCGGAGATTTTTTACGCAGGAAAATTCAAGAGTGCTACCGAACCCCTGCGTGCCGATAAAATGTCGGATGCCAATCGCCTCCAACTCTCCGAACTGCTCGGAGACATCTTCAATCACATCCTGGATCAGACTTCGGTTACCAGAAATCAGGACTCCTCATTGCTGCGACGTTGTGTGGACGAACAATTGGTACAATCCGCCCACGACGCCTTGTCCTATAAGCTCGTCGATGGGTTAAAGTACAATGACGAAGTAATGGATTTAATCGCTGGCAAAACCAAAGCCTCTTCCATCACTACCATCAATTTGGTTCCGATAACCCGGTATTATGAATCGGTTAAAAACAAACTCAATGGAACGGGGACAGACCGGATAGCCATGATCTATGCAGAAGGCGATATTGTGGGTGGAAAAAACAGTCAGAAAGAAATCGGACAAGATATCTACCGCCAGATCATCCGAAAGGCACGGTTGGATAAAGATGTAAAGGCCATCGTTCTGAGGATCAATTCAGGTGGTGGATCAGCCCTGGTCAGTGAAAACCTTTGGCGGGAACTTACTTTGGCCAAAGCGGCCAAGCCGGTGGTGATCAGTTTCGGAGACGTGGCTGCTTCCGGCGGTTATTATTTATCCTGCAATGCCGACAGCATTTTTGCAGATCCGATGACCATCACCGGATCGATCGGCGTATTCAGCATGCTTTTCAATGCGGAATCTTTTTTTAAAAATAAGTTGGGGATTACGTTCGACGGAGTCCATACGGCCAAACAACCCGATGCCATCACCCTTTATCAACCGCTGACCGATATGCAACGCAGGTTTATTCAAAATGATGTGGATTCCATTTACCATGATTTCACGATGCGGGTAGCCGACGGCAGGGGCAAAAGCATTTCCTATATCGACAGCATTGGCCAAGGCAGGGTCTGGAGCGGAGAGAAGGGACTCCGTTTAGGACTGGTAGACCGGATAGGGGGCGTACAGGATGCACTGGATTGCGCGGCGCGGATGGCCAAAACAAAAACCTATTTGTTGCGGGAATATCCGGAACCGGAAAATTTTCTGGATCTGCTGCTCAACAACTACAAACAGAAAATAAAAATGACAACCTTGCACGAAGACCTGGGTGAACAAGGTGTCCGATGGTATCAAATGATGTCCTATTATCAAACCATGGCAGGTGTTCCCCAAGCCAGGCTGCCTTTTGAGATGAATATGCTTCCCTAGACCCAAACCCAAAACAGGATGAACCGATCGTATAATCAGTTCCGGGCCATGATGGCCATCACCAGAGCCAGTCTCCAGGCTATCATCCGGAGTCCTTCGGCCGTTATATTCAGCCTGGGTTTCCCGTTGATTTTTATTTTGGTTTTTGGATTTATCGGAGGAGGTGGAACTTCTGTTTCCATTGCATTGAAAAATCCCAGCGACAGTACGAACTATGTCATCCGGGCACTTCGGGCTTCGGGTGTCGTTAAAATAAAGGATGAAAAAGACTCGGCGTCGATGCGAAATGAGCTGGCAAAAGGCCGCATTGCCGCCATCGTTTCCGTGGATTCTGCGCAGTCGCCAGCAGGATTTACGCAGTATAAAATTATTACGCAAACATCTTCCGCTGCTTCTGATGAATATCCCATTCTTCGCATGGCCCTGGCTCAGACCATACAGATGTTAGAAGAAAGGAAGATACCACCCCAATTCAAAATTATTAGTGTTGAGGAATTGCCAAAAATTCCTGGAAGGGAGTATACGATGATCGATTTTATCCTGCCGGGTATGCTGGGATTTTCTCTATTGAGTGCGGCCGTTTTCGGCGTCGCTTTTGTGTTTTTTAACTTGCGCCAAAACCTGGTGCTGAAAAGATTCTATGCTACCCCCATCAACCGGAAAAATATCGTATTTGGAGAGGCCCTGAGCCGGGTTTGTTTTCAGCTGATGACCTCTGTGGTGATCATCCTGGCCGGTCACTATCTGTTTCATTTTACCCTGGTCAAAGGAGTACAGACCTTTTTGGAGATGATCGTACTGAGTTTTTTAGGCCTGATTGTTTTTATGGGTTTTGGATTTATCATCAGCAGTTTGGCCAAAAATGAAAGCTCCATTCCCCCCTTCGCCAATATTTTTACCCTTCCTCAATTTTTATTGGGCGGAACTTTTTTTTCCACACAGGCATTTCCCAAATGGCTGCAGGGAATTTGTGAAGCGCTGCCCCTGAAACAACTAAACGATGCGATGCGCAACGTTGCTTTTGAAGGCGCTTCTCTGCTGGATTGCGGTAAACAGATTGGTATTCTGATGGCCTGGGGATTGGTTATTTATATAGTAGCCATCAAAACGTTCAAATGGGAGTAACTCCTGCCTAATTCATTGCTTTGAAACTCATCATTGCCAGTCTGATAGTTTTTTCGATTGTGATCCTGTTTTTATTTGCCCTATTCCCCGCGGATGTTTCTGTTTCCCGGTTGTTGCAGATTAAAAGCGCGCCTGGAAAAGTTCATAAAAAAATTTCAGACCTGCGCCAATGGAATTGGAATGAATTTGTTTACGATGCTTTTCCGGCTCATTACCTGGCAAACTTCGGCGATGGCAGAATCGATTCCACTTATATTCATCTTCGCAATGTTTCCATAGACCAGGTCATAGATAAACCCGATACCATCACCACCCGATGGGAGCATGGGACTAAATCTTTTGTCAGCAGTTTCACATTGTCACCACAGCCAGACGGTTCGACCATTGTGGAATGGACACTTCAATTCCATCTGCACTGGTATCCCTGGGAAAAACTGGCCAGTATGTTTTACAACAAACAGCTGGGACCCTTGATGGAAAAGTCATTGCTGAACCTACAAAGGGAGTTGGAACAGGTTTCAAACTAGGTAACACAGAACCGGAGTTTGTAAAAGACATAGACCAAACCGTATGAAGGGGGTTCAAACGGTACTCCGTCCAACAACATTTTAAAAATAGAAAAAATGAAAACACTCGTTTTATTTTCGGCCGTTGCGCTGGTATTGCTGACAGCTTGCGGCGATAAAAAGCCCGTTAGCCCACACGAGACCAGCACAGGGCCTGGTATTTCCGTGCGTTATGGAAGGCCTTACAAAAAGGGCAGGATTATCTTTGGCGGATTGGAACCTTTCGAAAAGGTTTACCGCTGCGGGGCCGATTCAGCCACCACCGTGACCTTTGATAAGGATGCGCTGTTTGGCGGTAAACTCGTGAAAGCAGGGACCTATACTTTATTTGTCATTCCTCACCCACAAAGCTGGACCATTATCCTGAACAGTCAACTTGGCCAATGGGGCGCTTTTGATTACGAAAAATATAAAAATCTGGATGTCCTGCATGTTGATGTCCCCGTAACCAAACTGGACAATGTGGTGGAGCAGTTGACGATAAGCCTGCCACCTTCAGCGATGATCATTGATTGGGACCAGACGCAGGTCGCGATACCCGTGGCGTTTGCACAAAACTAATTTGCCAACAATTCAGAGACCGCCCGTTTCGATGAAAACAGGAATGGAGAGGATAAAGTCATAAAGCTTTCGGATTTGCTCCGGACTGATACAATAGGGGGGCAGAAGGTAAACCGTATTTCCCAGGGGTCGCAGGTAGATTCCTTTTTCCAGGGCCTTTTGCATGACGAGGTTGCTGATGCGGTTGGCGTATCCGGATTCCCCCAACTTTATTTCGAAGGCCAGGATGGTGCCTATGACGCGAATATTGTCAAAAAGTCCCCGACCGGTTATGGACAATTCATTTTTACAGAATTGTTCATGTTGTTTATGAATGAACTGGATTTTATCCCGGCAGGTTTTTTCTTCCAGTAGGTCAAGACTGGCCAGGGCCGCACTACAAGCCAGGGGATTGGCAGTAAAAGAATGTCCATGAAAAAAAGTTTTTTCATGACCCGGACTTAAAAAGGTTTCAAAAATTTTCTTCGAACAAGCCGTGACCCCCAGCGCCATGGCGCCGCCGGTCAGTCCTTTGGAAAGACAAATGATCTGAGCTGGATATTGTAATTGTTCGCTGGCAAACAAAGGACCTGTTCTGCCAAAGCCTGTCAGGACTTCATCGGCGATACACAAAATGTTTTCTTGATGGATGGATTTTAACAGCTCATCCATCGGACCGGCTTCGTAGATTCTCATGCCGCCGGCGGCCTGTAGCAGTGGCTCATAGATGAATGCCGCGATTTGACCCCGATGGGCATCCAGGACTGATTTTATTTTGTTTGCGTTGAGCCCCGTAGGCGTCTCAATAAAGACTACATCAAACAATAAGTCCTTAAAAGCTCGGGTAAAAAGACTTCGCCCACTCACACTCATGGCGCCTACCGTATCGCCGTGGTAGGCATTATCGAAAGCCAGGATCTTTTTTCTTTCCCCCATGCCCTGGTTTTGCCAGTACTGAATCGCCATTTTTAATGCAACTTCTACCGCAGTAGATCCATTGTCGGAATAAAATATCTTGGAAAGGTTTCCAGGTAGAATGCCCAGCAGTCGCTCGGCCAGGCGCACGGCCGGCTCATGGGTAAAATGAGTAAAGATGACCTGTTCCAGCATCAAGGCCTGCCTATAAATTTTTTCCGCGATATAGGGGTGGCCATGTCCATGAAGGTTTACCCACCAGCTGCTGACGGCATCGATGTAAGCATGTCCGTTTTCATCAAAAAGGAGGGCTCCTTCGCCCCGCGCGATCGGGATTGCTCCCGGATGGTTTTGGTGTTGGGTATAAGGATGCCAGATTACCTGACTGTCTCTTTCGCTCAAATGCATTGTCCAAAGATAGGAAGGGTTGGAGCCTACAAATCAAATCGTCTGTCCTCAGGTCTTTCGGATAAAATGTAAATTCCTTCTGATGCCTGCGAACTTGGCCCTTTTTAGGGGCGAATGGGAGAATATTTTCTTAAAACCTTCTTCGGATATTTCCTCCCAGTCTTTTTCGCTAAAATGGAGGATTTCGGCAATGGGAGTGAATTCCAATTCTTGGGTGGGTTTTGCAAACCGGTTCCAGGGACAAACGTCCTGGCAGATATCGCAGCCAAACATCCAGTTATCGAAACTATCTTTCATTCGGTCGGGGATCAGCAGGTCTTTTAACTCGATGGTGAAATAAGAAATGCATTTGCTTCCATCGACTACTTTATCTTTTTCTATTGCTTGCGTCGGACAAGCCTCAATACACCGGGTACAGGTTCCACAATAGTCCGCCTTCTCGGAAAGATCATATTCCAAAGCCAAATCCACAATCAGGGTGGCTATGAAAAAATAAGATCCGCTTTTTTTATGAATCAAATTCCCGTTTTTTCCTACCCATCCCAAACCACTGAGCACCGCCCAGGATCTTTCCAGCACCGGGGCACTGTCCACGAATCCGCGCCCGGAAAAATCACCGAATGCTTGTTTCATTCGTGCCAATAAGGTCTGCAGTTTGGGACGGATCACCTCGTGATAGTCCCTTCCGTAGGCGTATTTTGAAATTTTTGGACTGTCTTTTTCTTGATCTAGCGCAGGAAAATAATTGATCAGAAAACAAATTACCGATTTTGCTCCCGGCAAGAGTTTATAAGGGTTTACCCTTAGGTCGAAATATTTTTCCATATAGAGCATATCGCCGTGTTTGCCCTGCTGTAGCCAGTTTGAGAGCTTTCTGGCATCTTCGTCCAAAGGGCGTGCGGCCGTGATTCCGCAGTAGTCAAAACCTTGTTCTGCTGCCATTAACTTGATAAGTCGGCTCTTTTCAGAAATATTCATTTCAGATAACAAGGTTCGTGATGATAATTTATTATATTTTTAGAACGTTATAACCCAAAACACCCCAACATGAGCACCCCGCTCAGAACGATTCTGACTGGAATTTTCCTCTTTCTGCAAATTTACCTATCTGCGCAAGAAAAAGCCGAATACTATCTTAAATCTAGTATTCCCGACTCTCTTTCTAAGGACGCCGATGCTGTTTGTCGACTCAATGAAATGGAACTGGACATACAATCTCCTTCCAAGGTTTTCATTCGGGAAAGAAATATCTACACCATTTTAAATGAAAATGCAGAAAAACTGTCCACCCACTATACAGGGTACAACAAGCTGATGAGTATTGTCTCCTCCAACGGTGAGCTATATAATATGGCAGGGAAGGAACTGAAGCATTTCAAAAAAGGAGACATGTCTGATTATTCAAATGAAAACGAAGCTTTTGTCAGTGATGAACGACTTAAAGTAAGCGGGTTTAACTATAATTTTTATCCTTATTCGGTGGAATATGAAGATGTCATCGAAGTTTCCGATGCGTACCATATTCCGGAATGGAGCCCACCCCGCACCGGTAAAATGTCCGTGCAAGTCAGCAGGTATATTCTTACGGCCCCGGTTGATTACAAAATCCGGTTAAAACTGATCAATACAGATGTAAAACCTGTGATCACTCAAAAAAAAGATAAGATAACCTATGTATGGGAGATTCGGAATCTGCCCGTTGTTCCTCAAGAAGAGTTTGCTGTTTCCTCTGAACGTTATGATCCTTCTATGCTGGTTGGGTCTTCGGAATTTGAGATGGGGGGCTATAAAGGCGATATCTCTACCTGGGAAGGTTATGGAAGATTTTATTATTCCTTATACAAAGACCGGGACATCTTACCCGAAGACTTAAAAAAACAGGTACACTTACTGACCGACCAGATTCAGGATCCGTATAAAAAAATTGCGGTTCTCTACGACTATTTGCAAAAAAACACCCACTATGTTTTAATTTCTTTTGGAATTGGAGGACTTCAGCCTTACGACGCTACCTATGTCGCCAAAAACAAATACGGGGATTGCAAGGCTTTGTCCAATTTTATGGTGGCGCTTTTGAAAGAAGCGGGTATCCGGGGTTATCCGGTTGCCATTTGGGGAGGTGAAGAAGTCAGAGAATTTGTTCCTGATTTTCCCAGTCACCAGTCCAACCATATTATTTGTGCCGTACCTGTGAATAAAGACACAGTATGGCTGGAATGTACATCCCAGTCCTTACCTCCTGGTTACTTGAGTAAGTTTACCGCCAATCGGTATGGCCTGTTAATCAATGAAACCGGTGGCAAATTGGTACATACCCCTGCCTATTTGATTAAAGACAACACCAGTGTCCGGAAAATTTCGGCAATGCTCGATCCCGATGGCAATCTTCAATTAAAAAGCGAAACCAGCTATCGGGCTCTAAAATATGATCGGGTACAGGAGATCCTGCATAATTATTCAAAAGATGAACAATTGACTTATCTCAAAAAGGCATTTAATCTGCCTACCTATTCAGTCAATTCTTATGATTATAAGGAAGACAATTCATCAAGGATACCGGTAATAAATGAAACCCTGAATATCTCTGTAGTCAACTATGCCAGCGTTTCCGGCAAGAGGATATTTCTAAATCCTGATATTCTGAGCCGTTCAGCAGTTAAGTTCGCTGAAGAAAAAGAACGCAAGCTGGATTTTGAATTCAAATCTGAGTATACAGAGCTGGACAGTATCGAAATTACAATTCCCGGAGGATATACGACTGAATCACGCCCGCAAGATGTGAAACTTGAAACCAAATACGGTAAGTATCAAATGCATTGCACGATGCAAGGTGATAAAATATTTTATTATCGCCGTCTGGACAGATATAGTGGAAGATTTCCAGCTGCTTCTTATGGCGAAATCAAGGAGTTTTACAACACGATATTTGAAGCAGATCGCAGCCAAATCGTTTTGATCAAAAAACAAAATGGATAAATTCCATTTTAAATAATGACTTTATTTTTATGAAGTTTTCGATTCCGAAAAGTTGCCTTTATATTTTGGTATTTTTTTCTCATGGAATACTCTCCGCCCAGGAAACTCCGAATTTTGTTTTTGGTAATATTACAGCCGCTGATTTTAGTAGGCCTGTTGAAATATCAGACTCCGGCGCTTCGGCGATTATACTTGCAGACATAGGTAAAACCTATTTTGAGAGAGGCAGGAACGGTTTATATATGGAAATGGTATTCACCCGGTTTGAAAGGGTAAAGGTCCTGAGTAAGACGGGGTTTGATGTTGCCAAATATGAGATTGGTTTGAATAATGCAGCCAACGGCAAGGTAGAATACATTACAGAAATCAAAGGAAAAACATTCAATTTGGTAAACGGAGTGGTCCAGGAAACGCCTTTGGATCCTAGTGCTATTTTTGAAGACAATTTCAATAAATATGTCCAGGTCAAAAAATTTACGATGCCGGCACTGCAGGAAGGATCCATATATGATATCACTTACACGATCCGAACTCTTTTTATAAATATTAGGAGCTGGCAATTCCAAAGTAAATATCCGTGCAAGTGGAGCG
>JABDAN010000077.1 GCA_013289175.1 Bacteroidota bacterium | reverse complement strand
GTATCAGTAACTGAACTTGAGTGGTAGAAATCGTTTATGATCAATTCGGGCTGGTATGCATATTTCAACCTTATTCTTATTCCAGTCGGTTTTACATTCAGCCTCTACCCAGGCCTCGGAAATAAACAAATTATTTGGTCAGTTTACCATCGCAGCTGTACTGCTGCTGCTTTTTGTTTCCCTTTTGATTGTATATATCTGTATCAGGTTTCGCGACCGACCTGGAAGTCCGTTGCCTGAACAAATTGGAAAAAACAACCGTCTTGAACTCCTGATGTTCATCTTTCCGGTGGTGACGATTGCTGTTTTGCTTGTGGCTACACTTCGGACCATCAACCGGGTGATGAAACCCGCCGAGGGTCAGCCTGATATGATTGTCACGGGACACCAGTGGTGGTGGGAAGTATATTATCCTGCTACCGGTGTAACAGCCGCCAATGAATTTCATTTACCCATTCATAAAAACTTGCTGATCGAATTTCATTCAGCCGATGTGGTTCACGACTGGTGGGTGCCGGAATTTGGCAACAAGATGGATGTGGTGCCCGGTCGCAACAACTATATCTGGTTAAATATTACCCAACCGGGAAATTTTATAGGGGCATGCAGCGAATTCTGCGGGGCAGAACACGCCTGGATGCGAATCAAGGTTTTTGCTGAAGACGAAACCACCTTCAATCGATGGCAAGAGGCCAATAAAAAAACGGCCAACCTGCCCTCTGACGAACTCTCTATGAAAGGTATGCTGATGTTTCAGTCCAGATCTTGCGGAACCTGTCACCGGATTTCAGGAACTCCGTCGACGGCCAGCGTGGGACCCGATCTATCCCATCTATTCAGCCGGTCAACCATGCTCAGCGGGATGATGCCGATGAATGAAAAAAATCTGCAAGCCTGGATCAGTGACCCCCAGAATGTGAAACCAGATGCTAAGATGCCCGATTTTATTTTCAGCCGAGATACGGTGAACGCCATTGTCCATTATCTAACCCAATTGAAATAGTCATGGACGAAATCATGCCATCTAGTTTTGCCGGTGCGACGCCTGTTAGGGTCTTGAACAGGGACCAGAAACTGCTTCAGTGGATTTCGTCTGTTGACCACAAACAGATCGGCACCATGTATTTGCTGCTTTCGATTTTATTCTTGGTGATTGGTGGGGGAGAAGCATTGCTTATGCGCACCCAGCTGGCGATTCCGAACAATCATTTTTTATCTCCCGAAGCCTATAACCAGATATTTACCATGCATGGAACGACCATGGTATTTCTGGTCGCGATGCCGGCGATATTTGGTTTTGGTAATTATATGGTTCCTCTGATGATCGGCGCCAATGATATGGCCTTCCCCCGTTTAAATGCTTTTAGTTTTTGGATGACTTTGTTTGGAGGAGGTCTGCTCTATTTTAGTTTTCTGGCGGGAGGCGCACCGGACGCCGGATGGTTTAACTATGCCCCGCTGAATGAATACAATTATTCCAGTCGGCCAGGTGTCGATTATTTTGCCATTGGATTGTTGATTGCGGGCATTGGCAGTGTTGGGGGTGCCATCAATTTTATTGTAACCATTTTATATTACAGGGCCAAGGGGATGAAGCTCAATCAGGTTCCACTTTTTGTGTGGATGATTTTTGTGGATTCTTTCTTGATACTGGCTGCCTTTCCCTGCCTGAATGCCGCCCTGGCCATGATCGAAATGGACCGGCAGTTCCATGCTCACTTTTTTAACAGTGCCAGCGGCGGTTCAGCCCTGCTTTGGCAGCACCTGTTCTGGTTATTCGGACATCCTGAAGTATATGTTGCCATGTTGCCATCTTTCGGAATATTTTCAGAAGTGTTCCAAACTTTTTCAAGAAAACCCATTTTTAGCTATGCCATCATCGCTTCATCCTCTGTGGCCATTGCCTTGTTATCCTTTGGCGTATGGGTCCATCACATGTTCGCTGTGGGTTTGGGAAATACCGTGAATGGTTTTTTCGGAGCGGCATCGATGTTGATCGCCATTCCGACGGGCATTAAAGTTTTCAGCTGGATGGCGACCATGTATGGAGGTTCCATCCGGTTTTCGATACCCATGATGTTTGCCATCGCTTTTCTCATCCAATTCACCTTTGGCGGATTAACCGGCGTTTTGTTTGCGATCGTGCCGATAGACTGGCAACTCACGGATACCTATTTTGTGGTTGCCCATTTCCATTACATGTTTGTCGGAGGAGCCGTTTTTGGATTATTCGCCGGTTTATTTTACTGGTTTCCGAAAATAACCGGGAAAATGCTCGATCAGAAACTGGGTACCTGGTTTTTTTGGTTGTTTACGATCGGCTTCAATACAACTTTTTTAATTCAGCACGTGCTGGGACTCATCGGTATGCCCAGAAGGGTGTGGACCTATCCGGATCTGCCGGGATACGGGGTCATGAATTTTATTTCCACACTGGGCGCTTTTATGATGGGTACGGCAGCACTGATTTTAATAGTTGCGATTCTAAAATCCCTTCGAAGTGGCGTGGTCGCTGGCAAAGATCCCTGGGACGGAGTGACCCTGGAGTGGTATTGTGATCCCCAACCGGGCAGAAAGAATTTCGACAAGATACCGCTGGTAAGAAGCAGGCGCCCGTTTTGGGATCTAAAACATCCCGAGAATCCGGACTGGAAAAACGCTCGAAGCTGATGGATTAGACGGACACACATTTTCTATAGACGGCAGACAGAATGCCATGAAAAATTAATAGCAGGATGAACAAAATGATGATAAAAATGCTGGTGTTTACGGAGGTATTTTTCTTCCTCTCCCTGATCATGGCTTATGTATACATGGTTTACTACGGAGACACGCGCAGTGCCGGTGAAATCAAGTCCCTGCATATTTCAACCACGGGATTCTTTACTTTCATCCTGCTGAGCAGCAGTTTTACTTTTTATATAGCGGAGAAAAATTATTTAAAGGGCAATGTAAAACAACTTAAGATCTGGCTGGTCATCACGATGATACTGGGAGCCATTTTTCTTTTCGGACAAGGCAATGAATATTACCACCTTATTCGTGAACAGATAACCCTGGGTGCCAGTGTATTCGGAACCAATTTTTTCACGCTGACCGGCTTTCACGGATTTCATGTATTTGTTGGGCTGGTGCTTCTGTCCATATTGTTGACCATGAGCCTGCTGGGTGATTTTAATTCCAATCAGTCCACCGTTATACAAACGGTTGGTATTTATTGGCATTTTGTCGATGCGGTCTGGATTGTTGTTTTTACAGTGGTCTATGTGATGCCCCGGTTCATGGATATGAAAACTTAAGGCTGTACAGGGATTGGACCAGCGGAATGTTGTTGAAATAAAAAAATATTTATGCACTCGTTGATTACTTATTGGCACCTGGATATTTTGATGGTTGGTTTTCTTATTTCCATCTGCCTCGCATATTATCTGCTGGGGGGCTTTGTAGAAAATAAAAAACTCAAGTTGTTCATGGCTGGTTACGTTTTATTGATTCTGTCCATCGCATCTCCTTTGCATTTTCTTGGTGAAAACTATCTGATGAGTGCCCATATGACTTCACACGTGATATTAATTTTATTGGCTGCTCCTTTATTGGTCTTGGGTATTCCGGACAACGGGGATAAAAACATGACCCGATTCTCAGCCTGGCTTTCAAAACATCCCTGGTTACCCTGGATGTCAGGAGTATGTGTCATGTGGTTTTGGCATATCCCGGTTGTCTTTAACCGCTTGTTCCTTCCGGGCTCTCCGGTTGTCGGAGCAGCAGGGGGTATTCCGGTTCTTTCAGACCTGCATTTGATCAGTCTGGTTTTAACTGGGATCCTTTTCAGCTGGCCGGTAGTCGGACCGGTAAGACAACAAAGATTGCCCACCGTCCAAGCGGTTCTCTATTTAAGTGCGGCCTGTATTTTTTGTTCCGTCCTGGGATTGATGATTACGTTTGCGCCCCTGGGAATATATACTCATTACGAGCACATCACAGACCGGTTCGGATTTTTACCCATGATTCGCGGCGACCATGGAATCTCAGCCCTTATAGACCAACAGGTAGCAGGACTGATCATGTGGATTCCCGGCTGTTTGATTTACCTGACCGCTTCGGTATGGCTCCTGATGAAATGGTTTAAAGAAAAAAATAATCAGACTTTTTTGACATCCCATAAAACAGAGTTATGAATGAAAATATAAGTCCAGTAAATCAGCAGGAATGGCACGAGGCAGCCCCAGAGGAGTTGCCGGAACCCACGTACTGGCCTTTTTACCTGGCCATGGGTATCATGTTCTTAGCCTGGGGTTTGCTGACTATGTGGGAGTTTTCTTTACTAGGAATTATTATCATGATTATTGCGCTAGTAGGCTGGATAAATGTTTTAAGACATGAAAGATGAAATAAAAAAAACCGAGGAAAGCAGACGCAATTTCATCATGAAACTCAGCCTGGGTGTGGGTGGGATCGCGGCATTTGCCGTGTCCATCCCGGTTATTGGAGCGTTGCTGGCACCCTTGTTGGGAAAAGAAGAAGTGGATTGGGTCACCGTGGGCGCGGCCAACGATTTCAAACCGGGAACCGTTACCTTGGTGACTTTTCAAAATCCGGATCCCAAGGCCTTTGCCGGTGTTACAGCCAACACGGCCTCCTGGTTAAGAAAAGACCTGAATAATAATTTTATTGCCTTTGCAGTCAATTGTTCACACCTGGGTTGTCCGGTCCGATGGGAGGCTACAGCCAATTTATTTATGTGCCCTTGTCACGGAGGAGTATATTATCACGATGGTACCGTTGCTTCGGGTCCGCCACCCCGCGCGCTGTCACAGTATAGAGTCCGGATAAACAAAGGGTATGTACAGATTCAAACCGGACCGATTCCCATTACTAATCTTAGAGCATCCAGAACAAGATGAGTCTATTAAAAAAAATCTCGCAGTGGCTCGATGATCGAACGGGATATACGGATAATATTCGCCCGTTGATCAAACATTTGGCACCTCCGCGCGCGAAATGGACCTATGTATTTGGCTCGGCCAGTTTATTCTGCCTGATTGTTCAGATCGTTACCGGTGTCGGGCTTTCGCTTCTTTATCAACCCAGTTCGAGTCTTGCCTTTGAATCCCTGAATTTTATTACCAACCAGGCAACTTTTGGACGGGTACTTCGGGGTATTCATTTTTATGGCGCTTCCGGAATGATCCTGATGGTGGGAATCCACATGGTTCGTGTTTATATTTTCGCTGCCTATAAATATCCCCGGGAGATGAGTTGGGTAAGTGGTGTTTTGTTGCTCTTCCTGACGATAGCAATGGGGTTTACAGGTCAGTTGCTCCGGTGGGATTCCAACGGAGTCTGGTCCTCGGTCGTGGCTGCCGAGCAAATGGGAAGAATGCCTTTCATCGGAAAATACGTCGCACGGTTGTTATTGGGGGGAGATACCATCGGCGGACATACGCTCAGCCGCTTTTATTCCTACCATGTTTTTCTTTTCCCCGCCATGATTTTCGGATTTGTAGGTTTACATCTTTACCTGGTTTTCCGAAATGGGATTTCCGAACCTCCCAAGGCAGGCCGTCAGGTAGATCCCAAAACGTACCGGGCCTGGTATAAAAATATGCTCAGTGAGAAAGGGGTTCCTTTCTGGCCCGATGCAGCCTGGCGGGATACTTTATTTGGTGCCTTCATTGTGCTTGCCATTTTTGCGCTGGCCGTGATCGTCGGACCGCCTTCTTTGAATACACCACCCGATCCGGCCTATATCCATACAACGCCGGCACCCGATTGGTATATGATTCCTTTTTTCTCCCTGTTTGCTTTGATGCCGCCCGCCATTGAATCCTGGGTTATTTTTCTGGCACCCCCCTTAATAATAATTTTCATGCTCATACTTCCTTTTGTTTCCAATAAAGGGGAGAGAAGTCCGATCAAAAGACCCTGGGCTGTTTTTGGGGTGATCTGCGTGGCGATATTTATGACCTGCCTGCTCGTGATTGGATACAAGGCACCCTGGTCTCCGGTTTTTGATGCCAAGGCCTTACCGCTGACTGCGATTCATGGAGATCAACAGGACAGCGTCATCCAAAAAGGCACGCACCTATTTTATATAAGAGGCTGCGAGTACTGTCATCAGATCAATGGATACGGTGGTTTTAAGGGACCCAATCTCACTTATATCGGCAATCGATTGGACATTCCTTTGATCAAAATCCGGATAGTCAACGGGGGTCCGGATATGCCATCTTTTGGAGGTACGCTTTCTAAGCAAGATATCGATGCACTGGCGGTTTTTCTTTCGGCACAAAAATAATTTCTGGGTAACATACATTTTTAACCGACGCTTAAAGTTGATTCGGATGAAGCGTCTCGAAATAAAAACTTAATTTCGCCGCTCACCTTTCACCAAACTCTTATTTATGAAAAAAATCTTGTATGCTCTTTTATTCGTTGCAGGCGGCTTGGTATCCTGCACATCCAATCCGGCAACTCCAGCTGCGGGTGCGGCACCCTCCAAAGATTCCGTCATTGCGCTGGCCAAAGCAGCTTTCGTATATGCCATGCCGATAGCGCTCATGGACATGACCGAAAAAGCCGCAACCAATACCGTTAAGCCGGCCACCAATGGTGATTTAATGGCTCCAATTAATCAGTTGGTGATAGCGACCCAATTTCCCAATGCGAAATTCAGGACAGTTGTAAGACCGAACGCAGATACCTATTATCATAACGGATTTCTGGATTTGACTGCCGACGCACTCGTCTTGACCGTTCCCAATACCAACGGCAGATACTACCTGTTGCCGATGCTGGATGCCTACGGAAATGTGTTTTCTTCTCCGGGGAAAAGAACAACGGGGACCCTGGCGGATACTTTTTTAATTACCGGTCCCAAATGGACGGGAACGGTCCCTGCAGGAATGAAAGAAATTAAAGCTCCGACCAATATGGTATGGCTCCTGGGTCGTATTCAGGTAAACAGTGCCGCCGATGGCATTAAAGTCGTTATACCGATCGAAAAGAAAATCAATATCACCCCGCTGGGTTCCTGGGGCAAACCCTATACCGCGCCCGATGGTAAGTTGGACTCTCTGCTTCCCAAAGAAGGCCCCAATGCGCAGCTCTATGCCATGTCCATAGACAAGTTTTTTAATTATGTCAACAACCTGATGGCCGCCAATCCGCCACCGGCGATGGATTCTGCGGCACTAACAAAATTTGCCACGATCGGTGTGGGTCCTGGTTTGAAATTCGATCTGAGTTCTTTCGATACGGCCACCCAGGCTGCCTTAAGTGCAATTCCCAAGATGGTAGTAGATTATATCAACGATTTATTTACCAAGGGAAACCTGAATCCACCGGTCAACAACTGGAGTGTCGCGTACAAGGGTTTTGGAAACTATGGTACCAATTATGACCTCAGGGCCATTGTTTGTTATGCAGGGCTGGGCGCTAACCTGCCTGAAGATGCTGTGTACCCGTCCAGTGCAAAAGACTCAGCGGGAAATCCTTACAATGGTGCCAACAAATATGTTTTACATTTTGACAAAGGCAAGACTCCCCCGGTGAATGGTTTCTGGTCACTGACCATGTACAACAATGAAGGATACTTTATTGATAACCCGATCAACCGCTATGCGATTGGTAACCGAAATCCTCTAAAATACAATGCAGATAGTTCCGTGGATTTGTATTTTCAAGTTAAGTCTCCCGGTAAGGACAAAGAAAACAACTGGCTTCCCTGTCCGGCCGGTCCCTTTAACCTGATGCTGAGAATGTATTGGCCCAAAGACGAATTTTTGCAGGGCAACTGGACCCCTCCAGCGGTTGTAAAAGTGAATTAACCGGTCACGCAAATAATAAAAAAAAGCCCCGTCTATTCACTTAGTCGGGGCTTTTGTATACTATGAAAAACAGGCTTTTACTCTTCCAAATATTCTCTTTGCGCCTCATCACTGTGAACGGAATCTTCTTCAGCCTTACTGAGCGCCGTTCCCTGCGGTTTGAGTTGTAGTACAATCTTAGCGATCGAGCCGGTGAATTTACTGTCCTTTCCATAATCTGCCACATGGGTAGCGTCATCAACACCTACATCGGCTGTTTCATCTGCAGAGAATATATATCCTTGTGTTTTATCGATTCTGTTTTGACCTGCCAGCTGACCATTGACGAATATCTTGCCCAGGCCACCCGCTCCGGGCTTAGGCCCATCCCAGTCAAAATCAAAAACAATTTGATTCTTTCCTTTGATGACGGATTTGGCAGCTACCGTATAAGACGACAAACCCAAATAGTTGTAGGTGAACATCGGTTTGCCATTTTTCATATATAAAACCCATCCTCCAAATTTTCCGCCCTGACAAAGCAATACACCATTGGCATTGCCGGACTTTGCATCGATATCGGCCGTAATGGTAAAGGATTTGTTTTTCATATTGATAAAGGCGTTCTCCATCATACCCACCATACCGGGAAACAGATTCATCGACGTTCGGTCTCCGATAAGATCCGGTCTACCCGCAATTTTGGGAATCATGCGATCAAGGGTCCGGTCATCGATCGGCAACACATGATATTTTATAGCTTCCCTCATAAAAATATCCTGTAGCTCTTTCAGTTTTTCGGGATTGGCTGCTGCCGAATCGTGCGCCTGACTAAAATCAGTATTGGTGTTGTACAATTCCCAAACATCCTCATTGAGCGGATGGCGGGGTGCATACTCCCAGGGGGCGCGGTGGACTGTACCAGCGAACCATCCGTCGCTGTAGATGCCACGATTGCCAAATATTTCAAAATACTGAGTACTCCGTGTAGAAGGGGCATCGGCACTATCCCAGGTATATACCATACTCACCCCCTGTATGGGCTGTTGTTCCACTCCATTGACCATTTTAGGAGCGGGAATTCCCACCGCTTCGTAAACAGTCGGTGCAATGTCAATGGCATGGTGAAATTGATGACGGACTTTGTTGTCTGGCTTGATATGTCCCGGCCAACTCATAATCAAAGGATTGGTGGTGCCACCGAAAGTTCCGGCTTCTTGTTTGGTCCACGCAAAGGGTGCATCACCCGCAACCGCCCATCCGGCTGAATAATGCGGAAAGGTATTGGGTCCACCGAGCTCATCCATCTTTTTGCTTTGATCGGCGACTGTTTCCGGCACCCCGTTGAAATAAGTCATTTCATTGAACATCCCATTCATGCCTCCTTCGGCACTGGCTCCATTGTCCCCGATGATATAAATGAAAAGCGTATTGTTTAGTTCACCCAAACTATCCACTGCATCCCGCAAGCGTCCTATCTCGTAGTCTGTATATTCTGCAAATGCGGCAAAAACTTCCATCTGATGCGCAAAAAGTTTTTTTTCTTCTGGACTGAGTTTGTCCCAATCCTTGATTTCTTTGGGTTTGGGGGCTAGCACGGTATTGGGAGGAACGATGCCCATCTTGATCTGGCGAGCCAGGGTTTCTTCCCGGACCTTATCCCAACCCTGGTCAAACTTACCTTTGTATTTGGCTATCCATTCTTTAGGAACATGATGTGGCGCATGGGTTGCGCCCGGTGCATAATACATAAAGAAAGGTTTGTCGGGTGTGAGTGACTGTTGGAAGCGCATCCAGTTGATGGATTTGTCCGCCATGTCCTCATTAAAATTGTATGAGGGATCATCACTGGGAATTTCTGCATGTGCGGTGCCGTCATAAATCATCGGTGACCACATGTTGGTCTCTCCTCCGATAAAGCCGTAAAATTTATCGAACCCGGAATGTGTGGGCCACCGGTCGAAGGGTCCCGATACACTCACTTCCCAAGGCGGTGTCTCATGGTATTTTCCAAAAGCGGATGTAATGTAGCCATTTTGACGCAATACTTCGGCCATGGTGGTAATACTGTGAGGACGAATGCCCGTGTTGCCGGGAAAACCCGTGGCCAGTTCCATAATGGCACCTGCATTGTTGGAATGATGGTTGTATCCTGTTAACAAGGCAACGCGCGTTGGTGAACACAGGGCCGTGGTATGGAAATTATTGTATTTGATTCCGGAGGCGGCAATTTTTTCGGCATTGGGCATTTGAATAGGTCCACCGAAGGCGCTGGATTGACCAAATCCGATATCATCAATTAATACCACGATCACATTGGGCGCTTTGGCGGGTGGCTTCACCTCAAAACGGACGGGGGCCTTTGTATTGCGGGCATCCAGTGTAGTATCGGAAGGATATGCAGGCCCGACAATGGGTAGGACCGTTCTGTCCAGACCGCTATCCGAAGCCTGAATACTGTTTGTAGGTTGTGTGGAATGGCTGTTGTCATTGTTAGCGTTGTGACAAGAAGAAAAAATCAGGGCAAACAAGCCGCAAAAAGCAATAACGGGCAATCGCTTAAAATCCGCAGGACATGAAAGACGAACCATAAGGAAATAGTTTAATGGTAAATGTAAAGTGGACCCATCTGATTTGAATATTACATAAAAAATTCGGGTAAGCCATACCGGTAGGTCCGGAAAAACACAGTCAAATAAAACCTAAATTAATTAAAATTTTCAACACGATTGCCAAGGTCCCAATAGAGTTGTGCTCTGTGAACAGCAATAAGGCCTAGAGATAACTAAACGTTAACCAATCCTTCCTGATTATTTATATCAACCATTCAGGATCCACAACTGACACAGCCTTCTTCCATCGAACAGAGACTGTTTTGCGGATATTCCATCTGAGGTTTTTCTTCTGAGAGAACAGGAAATGGAATTGCCTTTGCTGATTTCTCCACCGTAAACTGAACAGCCTGTGCAGCTGCCTGGGTGCGCAAGTAATACATGCCCGTTTTCAATCCTTTTCTCCAGGCGTAGAAATGCATAGAAGTAAGTTTAGCCACAGAAGGTTTTTCCAAAAAAAGATTCAGTGACTGGGACTGGCAGATAAAAGCTCCTCGGTCGGCTGCCATATCGATTAAATTTCGTTGTTTGATTTCCCAAACGGTTTTATAGATCTCTTTGATATCGGAAGGAATTTCTTCAATATCCTGAACCGATCCATTGGCCAGGATGATCCGGTTTTTCATGTCGTTGTTCCACAAACCCAGCTGTACCAGATCTTTTAAGAGGTGTTTATTGACAATGACGAACTCGCCGCTCAGCACCCTTCGGGAATAAATATTGCTGGTATAAGGTTCAAAACATTCGTTGTTACCCAGAATCTGAGAGGTAGAAGCGGTGGGCATGGGGGCGACCAATAAAGAATTGCGGGTACCGTATTTTATTACTTCCTGCCTTAACTGACTCCAGTCCCATCGGTCGCTGGGTTTAACATCCCACATGTCAAATTGAAAAATCCCTTTGGAAAGGGGAGATCCTGTGAAGCTTTCGTATGCACCCTCTTCCATGGCCAGATCCTTACTGGCTGTCATCGCTGCAAAATATATCGTTTCGAAAATGTCCCGGTTCAGCAATTTTGCAAGGGCCGATTCAAAAGGCAATCTCAACATCATGAATATATCGGCCAGACCCTGTACTCCGATTCCGATCGGGCGGTGTTTTAAGTTGGAACGACGGGCTTCTTCTACGGGATAGAAATTGCCGTCAATGATTTTATTGAGATTCCTGGTTACATCCACCGTCACCTCAAATAATTTTTGATGATCGAAGGAGCCATCGACTACGAATCTGGGTAAGGACAGGGAAGCCAGGTTACATACCGCCACTTCATCGGGAGAAGTAAATTCCAGGATTTCTGTGCAAAGATTGCTGCTTTTGATGGTACCTAGGTTTTGCTGGTTGCTTTTTGCATTGGCCGCATCTTTATAAAGCAAATACGGTGTGCCCGTTTCTATCTGGGTTTCAAGTATAGCAAACCAAAGCTCCTGTGCTTTGATGGTCTTTCTGGCCCTTCCTTCCAGCTCATATCTGGTATATAAACGTTCAAAGGTATCTCCATAACAATCCTGTAGTCCGGGCGCTTCATGGGGACAAAACAAACTCCATGTTTGGTCTGCCTCCACTCTTTTCATGAACAGGTCGGACATCCACAGACCATAAAATAAATCCCTGGCTTTTAGTTCCTCCTTTCCGTGATTTTTCCTGAGTTCTAAAAAGTCAAATACATCGGCATGCCAGGGTTCTAAGTAAATGGCAAAAGCACCTTTCCGTTTTCCCCCTCCCTGATCCACATAGCGGGCGGTATCATTGAATACCCGCAGCATGGGAATGATTCCGTTGCTGGTGCCATTGGTTCCGCTGATATAACTGCCCGTTGCCCGGATATGATGAATAGCCAGACCGATCCCGCCTGCACTTTGGGAGATCTTTGCTGTTTGTTTGAGTGTATCGTAAATTCCGTCGATGCTATCATCTTTTACCGTCAGTAAAAAACAGGAGGACATCTGGGGTTTGGGTGTGCCCGCATTGAACAGGGTAGGTGTTGCATGGGTAAACCACCGTTCACTCATCAGATGATAGGTCTTGAGGACGTTGTCTATATCCTGTTTGTGAATGCCTAGGGCTGCACGCATATACATATGCTGAGGTCGTTCGGCTATGCGGCCGTTGATTTTGAGCAGATAGGATTTTTCCAAGGTTTTGAATCCGAAATAATCAAATCCGTAATCACGGTCATAGATGATGGTGCTGTCCAGCAGATCAGCGTTTTCCCGGATGATCTTCATCACATCATCGGCAATCGCCGGCATTTCCCTTCCCGTAATCGGATGGGTAAGGGCGTGCAGGTTGCCCATGGTCGCGGAAAAACTTTTGATCGTATTCTTGTGCAGGTTGCTTACCGCGATCCGGGAAGCCAGTATGGCATAGTCGGGATGTTTGGTCGTAAGGGAAGCGGCGGTTTCGGCCGCTAAATTGTCGAGTGTTGTCGTCGGCACACCATCATAAATTCCTTCGATGGTTTTTTTGACTACCTCGTAGATGTCCAAGATGGGGCTCAGGCCATAAGATAGCTTCTGAATACGGGCGGTGACCTTATCAAATTTTACGGACTCTTTTTTTCCGTCTCTTTTCATGACAAACATGGGATTTGAATTTAATGGTTAAAAATCTTCTTCCAATGAAAAGGCGGTTGTCTCCCGGGTGGACAACAAGCCGGCTTTCTGATAATCACCCACTCGTTTTTCAAAGAAATTGGTTTTGCCCTGCAAAGAAATCATTTCCATAAAATCGAATGGATTCGAACTATGATACAAGGCGGGATATCCCAATTCCTTCAGCCAGCGATCCGCTACAAATTCAATGTATTGCTTCATGAGGTCCGCGTTCATTCCAATGAGTCTCACCGGCAGTGCGTCGGATATGAATTCTTTTTCAATCGTCACCGCCTCTTCGATGATTGACCTTACTTTTTCAGCCGAGAGTTTCTGCGCCAGCATCCCATAAAGAAGGCAGGCAAATTCACAATGCAGTCCTTCATCCCGACTGATCAGTTCATTGCTGAAAGTAAGTCCGGGCATCAGACCCCTTTTCTTCAGCCAGAAGATCGAGCAAAAGCTGCCGCTGAAAAAAATTCCCTCCACCGCGGCGAATGCCACCAGCCTTTCTGCAAAACTTCCTTTTTGAATCCAGCGCAAAGCCCAGGCTGCTTT
>JABDAN010000076.1 GCA_013289175.1 Bacteroidota bacterium | reverse complement strand
GGTATCGGGGTTTATTCTGTGCGCTCGAATCTTTCAAAATATTTACAATATGCATTTCCAGCGGAAAAGTCATCCCGTCTATCATATGTTCAGAAGGCGTATGAAAATGTAATTGTCTGGAAGAAAAAGTTTTCCCACCGGCAAGAGCACTACTTCCTTCTTTAAAATCCAACTGTATAGTATGTCCTAAATTTTCAATAGCTGTTATACTAGCAATGAATTTCACTGACATGATTTGATTGCTGTCTTTTAATGTACTGTCAGTTAATATGTTTATTGGAGATTGGACAAGCCCGTCATCCAACCTGGGTAGTGCATAACCCTGGGTAATTTTGGTGACTGCATCAGGAGCCTCAGACTTCACCAGGTTGCCACCCTTATTTAGCTCGTTTTGGACACCAGTAGTTTGCAAACTGTCTTTTTGAACTTCTTTCTCACTTGGCGTTTTACACGCCAAAGCGAAAATTACAATGATTGTCAACCCATGAACTGTAAATTTCATAGTATAGTTTGATAATTATTAATCTCCTTAAAACAGACCTTCCTCCTAGCTACTACAAAAAACCTTTTCTATTCATTTGTTTTCCAAGGCGGACTCACATTCTTTAATCAGCATTATTGAGATAATTTGATATTAAATTATCTAGTGGTTAATACATTGCAAAGTTATACCACGTATATCAAATTAATCTTTTATCTGAATTTAGGAAAGTGGTTCCGGCCTGGGTGCTTCGCCGGCTGGTCTAGATTTATCTTCCGGCAGCGGAATAAATTCATGATTATCCTTTGGCGGTAAAAGAATGCGGCCTTGTTTCCAGTCTTCTTTTGCCTGTTCAATTCGTTCTTTACGGGATGATACAAAATTCCACCAAATAAATCTTTCTCCTAACGGTTCCCCTCCCAATAGCATCAAGGTGGAATTATCTTTTGCAAGTATGACTGGATCGACTCCCGAATCAAATACCAGCATTTGTCCTGCATGATAACTATTTCCAGACACTTCAACACTGCCCTTGGCAATGTACAGTCCGCGTTCGGAATGTTCTCTGGGAAGCCCGAATTTTGCGCCGGCTTTTAGCTCAACGTGTAAATAAAAAAGGGGAGAATTTATTTTGACCGGATTGTTCAATCCGTAGGCATTCCCGGCAATGAGTCGCATCCAAACATCCTTGTCGGTAAAAATGGGAAGCTGCACCGGTTTGTAATTGAAAAAAGAAGGGCTGGATTCTTCACCTTTTTCAGGAAGGGCTACCCAAGTCTGAATCATCTCGAGTTTTCCCCCCGCCAAGGCTGAAGGGTCTTCAAACCTTTCAGAATGGGCGATCCCCTTGCCGGCTGTCATCCAGTTTACTTCACCGGGTCGTATAATCTGTTCAACACCCAAACTATCTCGGTGTGTCACTTGTCCTCCAAAAAGATAGCTTACTGTAGAAAGGCCGATATGTGGATGGGGAAGCACATCCAGTGAAGCAGTATTCATAGGTAAATCGACAATGGGGCCGGCATGATCCATAAAAATAAAAGGGCCCACCATCCTTCGCAGACGGAAGGGAAGGATACGTTTCACCTTCATGGACTGGCTGATGGCAGCATTACGGGCCTCTATTACAATACTAAGCATGAGAATATAAATCTTGCAGCATAAAATTCGGATTTATAATTGAATTAACTAAAATCAAAAGTCCATTCACGCCAGGTCAGGACAATCCCAATTCAAAATATTTATTCTTCCCAGGGATCAAAATTCACGTCGGCAGTTTTCTTATATTTGACCAAACGTTATTCGTAAACTTCCTCTAAAAATAAAAGAAAAAAAACTTCGTCAATCGTTACCATTTCATGTTGATTCGGAAAAGAAAAAATGCCACCCTATTTATTTTGAACCAGGCATTTGATTCGCGTGTAAAAATGCTGAATCTGGCCAATGCCCTTCTATTTTTCTTTACCGGACTTTTTATATTGAATAGAGTTGTGACTTCCAGCAGCTACTCCGGAAGTTTCTGGTTTATGATCTTCCTCGGCTTGGCTTCTTTTGTCTGTTTCTACCGCTTTATCAACAAAGCGCTTTTGTCAGAAAGGTTGCTCATCAATACCAAAGAGATTGTTTTCATAAGTAGACGGCTACTTAAAACCAGTATCAAAACGTATGAGAATAGCAAGGTCTCAAATTTTCACTTCCTGGAGAAAAAACCTATGGCTCCGCATCCGCTGGCAGGGAAATCGATAGATTATTTGGGATTTCAAACAACAGAAGTGCTGATCAATCAACTCGATGGGGATAAACAACTGGCTTTTGACTATGAGGGTCATACCGTCTTATTGGGCACGGATATTTATGAGTACGAATTTGAAGAGATCAAATCCGTCTTAGATCGGTATCGTTTGCCACAGTCATCTGAATCGTAAAAAAATTCTGATACCGACTGCAGCCTTATTTGGTTATGATTAGATCAATGGTATCAGTCAGGTAAAAATTCTAACAAAAAGTAATGAATAAATCTACAACAGAAGAAATACGGGATCGTTTCGACCGGGATGTAGAACGGTTTTCAAATTTAGAAACCGGCCAGGTTTCGACCATTGACGCCAAAATCTCATTGGAGTTACTCACGGATGCAGCTAGAGAGATCGTTCCGAATGCGGTCAATTTGCTGGATGTCGGGTGTGGTGCGGGAAACTATACCCTCACCATGTTGTCGAAAATAAAAGGGCTTCATTGCACGCTGATCGATTTGAGCAGACCCATGCTGGAAAGAGCCTTTGAAAGGGTCTCTTCGCAAACTACCGGGCAGGTAGAAACCATCCAAGGCGACATCCGCACCATTGAGCTCATAGCAAACCAATTTGATATAATTTTAGCGGGCGCTGTTTTACACCATTTACGAGATGATGGTGACTGGGAGAGTGTATTCAGGAAGTTATATCGCATCCTCAAGCCAGGGGGATGCTTGATGGTTTCTGATTTGATAACACAAGAAAACGAGTTGCTGAATCACTTCATCTGGGAAAAATATGGTGCCTACCTTGAAAACCTCGGTGGAAGGGAATACCGAACCAAAGTATTGGATTATGTTGCCAAAGAAGATTCACCCCGTTCACTTAATTATCAGATGGCACTCATGAAAAAGGTCGGATTTTTACATACTGAGATTCTTCACAAAAATCTCTGTTTTGCTGCATTTGCCGCAATAAAATAATACCAACCCTTATTAAAAAGTATTCATCATCGGATTTTTTTTGCAGTGCCAATTAGGTTTAAAAAATTTATCGAAATGTGTCAGCGGCTACGGAAATTCAAACGGATTCCTCATTCAGCCCATATCATTAACGTTGAAAACCTAGTGGAACATTATGGACCTTTCCACATAAATTGTAGTTTGTTCCTCTTAATAGAATGGCATTAAACATTTAATATGGGGCATCGTGAAAACCCTCGTCGGCTCTTACAATCCGTTCTTCTAATATGGATTTGCGTTTTTAGCAGTTCCTCTCTCTGTGCTCAGCAAAAGCACGCAGCTGATGAACTGGTTAATAAAGGGGTCGTTTTACAAGATAAAGGAGAAGTGGATTCAGCTTTGTCAGAATACAATCAAGCACTATCAATCGATAAGGATAATTTACTTGCCCTGGCAGAAATGGCTTATAGTTTGGTTGCCATTGAAAAGTATGATGAGGCGATTAATTACGCAAAAAAAGCGATTAAAACCCATCCCCGCGATCCGGTTTTACAAAGTGTCTACGTCAGTTATGGGAATGCTTTGGACGGCTTGGGTAAAACAGATAAAGCGATCGATATCTATAACGATGCATTGAAATTATATCCAGAGTATTATCAACTGTATTTTAACCGGGGGATTTGCCAAAATAAATTACACAAAACAGAAGACGCGATACTGTCCTTTCAAAGGTCTGCTGAATTGAATCCGAACCATCCGGGTACTCAGAATGCCCTGGGACTTTTACTTTATTCCACCACCAGAATACCGTCACTCTTTGCATTTTGCCGGTATTTAATCCTGAGTCCAAATGGCAAGCGAGCAGGAGAGAATCTCAATATCATCGAGACTATTATGATCGCTCATGTTGAGAAGTCGGATGACAAAAATGTTACGATCGAGGTGACTCCGGAGATGCTCAATCCAAATAAAGGAAAACAAAAAAACAATTTCTCCTCAGCTGAACTAATGCTTTCGCTCAATTCAGCACTGGATAGTGATAGCAGCAATATTAGAAAATCGGCAGTTGAAAAGTTTATTCGGAAGTTCTCGGATCTCTGCGGATACCTGAAAGAGATTGATAAGGACAATTACGGATTTTATTGGGACTACTATGTCCCTTATTTTACAGAAATGAATGACAGAAACCTCCTAGAACCTTTTGCCTATATCGTTTTCGCCTCATCTAAAAATGAAGAGGTGACTGCCTGGTTGACCTCCCATAAATCTGAAGTAACCGTTTTTTACAAATGGTCTAATGAATTTAAATGGAGAATAAACTGAAAATAAAATATAATCTCCTAGGCAAGTAGGATTAACATTGACTTTCTAAAAGTCTATTTTTGACCAGATCCCATAAACGCCCTTAAATCAAAAATAATCTCTTCCGAACCAAATTGGGTAACAAGGCGTTCTTGCATTTCCTTGGCCAGAGACTCTGTTGCAGTTGGATCTATTTCTGCAACCGACCGACTGAGGGGATGTTTTAAGAGAAAGCCTTTGACTACATTTTCCGCAGTAGTAGGACCGCTTTTAAATAAAAGTGGAAGAACCTGGTTATCTATAAAACCCGCTGCCTGCAGAAAACTGATTAGTTTTTGTGGGTCGTATAAAGAAAAAGGTACCGTTAAACGGGCACTGTCTTCCTTTTTAAAAATAGGCAGAATCAGGTCATTAAATATTAGCTTAAACAAAGGTGTATTCCCGGTATTATCCCAGGTAGAAAATACAAATCGACCGCCGGGTTTCAAGACCCGGTAGACCTCCTGAAATCCTTTGGGTTTGTCCGTTAAAAACATCAGTCCATACTGACATAAAATCATATCAAAAGAGTCGTCGGGGAATGGCAGTCCCTGTATATCCGCCAGCTGAAAGTCGATGGTGGAATCATGTAGTTTTTTTCTAGCCAGACGGAGCATATCCTCATTGAGATCGGTCGCTGTAATGTTGGTTGATGCTTTAAAATATTCGCGCAAATGTTTGGTCGTTCTGCCCGTACCGGCGGCCAATTCCAATACAGACCCTACTCCTTCGGGATTTAATCGGGACAGAAACTCAATAGAAGAAGTCTCAAATAATAAAGGACCGAGATAAGTTTCATAGTTGAAGGCATCATCTCCTGAAAATGCAAAAGCGTCTTTGGCCATGTTATTCGATTTTGGGGAAAAAGTAAATATGGAAGGGAAGGCCTTTAAGCTCATCTTCCTGAACCAAATTATTCCAAGAGCAATTGCAAAAATTTCAGATCCAGCCAACGGCCGAACTTATAACCGACTTCTTTAAAAAAGGCAACCTCTTTAAAACCCAAAGATAAATGAAGGCCGATACTGGCTTGTCCTGCCGCATCTATACCGGCGACGATGGAGTGCATGCCTTGTTGTTTGGCGTAATCTATCAGGGCAGAAACCAGCTTCTTACCAATTCCCCTGCCTTGGAAATTTGTTGCTACATAAACAGAATGTTCCACGGTGAACCGGTAGCCTGGCCAGTTTCGGAATGGACCATATGTGCTGAAGCCCGCAATCTTGTTTTGAAAGATAGCCACAAAAACGGGTAGCCCTGCCTGCTGTTTTTCTTCAAACCATTTTTTTCTCATGGAGAGGGTATGGGTCTGCTCCTGGTAAACAGCCGTAGTATGTAAGATGGCCTCATTGTAAATATCTAGAATGGCAGGTAGGTGCTCCTCCGAGGCATTGGTGATAGTAAAATGATCTTCCATCATGCAATATTTAAAGAGGCCGTAAAGTGTATGTTTTCTGATGAATTTTCACCTTCCAGTTTCGTTTTTTCGAATTTTTAATCTGGAAATATCAAAAAAATATGGGCTTCGAAAGGCATTCCGAAGGTACAGGGCATCCCTTATTTCTTCCTACAATTTACATAAATAATTATGGAAATTGCTAATATTTTTAGTAATTTGTTCCGGAATATACCCTTCATTTCTATGCAGGGAAGAATAGACAGTCATGCCCATTGCAAAATCAGATATAATAGCCCGATTAAAAAAGGATATACTTCCCTTGGAGGGACTTAAGGTTATCCAAGCCGGTGAAGAGCCGGATCTTGGGCTGGGAATTATAAATTCTGCTTTCCCTTATGGAAATTTTCCTTTGGGAGCAGTACATGAATTCATCAGTGAGGGGCCGGAATCTGAAAGTGCTACGACTGGTTTTATTTCCGGACTTACAGGTTCACTCATGAAAAAAGGCGGTGTTCTTGTATGGATCAGCGCTTCTAGAAAAGTCTTTCCACCGGCACTCCAACAATTTGGTATCCGACCGGAACGGATAATTTTTATTGATTTGCAAAAAGAACAGGACCGATTGTGGACCATTGAAGAGGCCCTGAAATGCAGTGGTTTAGCGGCGGTAGTGGGTGAAATAAATGAGCTCAGCTTTACTTCAACCAGAAGATTTCAACTGGCTGTAGAGCAGAGTCGCGTAACAGGTTTTATTATTCGGACAAATTCAAAGAATCTCCATACAAATGCCTGTGTATCTCGCTGGAAAATTAAATCAATACCTTCTGAATTCTTAGATGATTTACCCGGTTTGGGTTTTCCGCGCTGGCAAGTAGAGCTGTTGAAAATGCGCAATGGGAAACCGGGTATCTGGCAAATTGAATGGTCTTCAGGTCGTTTCCGTTTTATTTTAGAGACCTTGCCCTCTCTTCTCCTTGAACAGAAAAGAAAAACTGGATGAGATGGCACAACGATTTGTCACCATATGGTTCCGTCAACTGAAAACGGATTGGTTCATCAACCGACAGCCCTCCCTTCGATCCAAACCTTTTGTGCTGGCCTCACCCGATCATGGACGTATGGTTATTACTGAAGCCAATGATTTGGCCCGGGCAGAGGACGTGGTAGACGGTATGGTGGTTGCAGATGCAAGAGCGATTATTCCATCCCTTCATGTATTAGATGATCCACCTGGGCTTACTGAAAAATTACTTAAATCCATAGCGGTCTGGTGCATCCGTTATACCAATATAGTAGCCATTGATCCACCCAACGGGATCATCATGGATGTGATGGGTTGTGCCCATCTTTGGGGCGGAGAATTAAATTATATCCGTGAAATAAATTTGCATTTTAAAAACCGCGGCTACCAGGTCAGGGCAACCATGGCGGACACGATTGGAGCGGCTTGGGCCGTCGCCCACTACGGAAATACCAATCCTATTGTTGAACCGGGTATGCAATACCATGAATTGCTTGGACTTCCTCCCTCGGCACTTCGCCTGGAAAATGCGACCGTTGAGCGTCTTCATAAATTGGGATTACATCAGATTCAACATTTCATAACCATGCCACGCGCCGCGCTTCGCCGCCGTTTTGGTAAAGCATTACTGCTTAACCTGGATCGGGCGCTGGGCAACAAAGACGAACCCATCCTGCCCATTTTTCCAATCGAGCCTTGGCGGGAAAGACTTCCCTGTCTGGAACCCATCGTTACAGCAACCGGAATAGAAATTGCATTGCAACGTTTGTTGGAAACGCTCTGTATAAAACTTCAAAAAGAAGAAATAGGAATCAGAAAAGCTGTATTCACAAGTTTTCGCGTAGATGGAAAGGAGGAAAAAATAGAAATTGGTACCCATCGCGCCTCCTACAACAGGAGCCATCTGTTCAAACTATTTGAAAATAAGATTTGTACTATCGAACCTGCCTTGGGCATCGAACTTTTTATGATCGAAGCAGTAAGGACAGAAAGATGCTCACCGAGACAGGAAAACCTTTGGGATTCCACCACGGGTCTGCAAGATTCGGGATTATCTGAATTGCTTGACCGGCTCACCAATCGTTTCGGTTCCTCCCCAATCCGGCGCTTTTTGCCTGCCGAACACCACCTGCCTGAATATTCTTATAAAGAATCTACCGAACTCCGTGAAATCCCCACCACGACCTGGATGGTCGATAGACCCCGACCCCTACAACTTTTAAGCAGACCGCAATCCATTGAAGTAGCGGCTCCGATTCCAGACTACCCACCCATGCATTTTAGATACTTGGGAAAACTGCATATCATTAAAAAGGCCGATGGACCAGAACGTATAGAACAGGAATGGTGGATACAAGATGGCCCCCTCCGGGATTATTATGCTGTAGAGGATGAAAAGGGCCAGCGTTTTTGGTTGTTCCGGTCTGGACATTATAGGGAAGACAAAACACCGCAATGGTTTATTCATGGATTTTTTGCATGATATATGAATTATACCGAGTTACAGGTTACCTCCAATTTTAGTTTTCTCCAGGGTGCTTCACACCCGGATGAACTCGCAGAAAAGGCCGCTGCTTTGGGATACGAATCCATGGGTATCACAGACAGAAATACGGTGGCTGGGATCGTTCGGGCTCATGTGGCTGCCAAATCTGCCGGTATACGCCTTTTGGTTGCATCCAGATTGGATCTTATGGATGGACCTGGCCTGCTGGTCTATCCCAGGAATACAGAGGGATATTCACAATTATCCGGATTATTGACAAAGGGTAACCTGCGCGCAGAAAAAGGGGAATGTCATTTATATAAAACAGATTTATATCAGGAACTCCATGACGTAACACTTATTGCCGTACCACCCGTCCGATTGAATGCGGCATTTGATTTTGATCCCTTATTTGAAAAACAGTTGGGAGAATATTCAGCAGTATTTAAAAATAAACTTTACCTCGCCATGTCCCGGCGCTATTTAGGCGACGACGCCAAACAGCTATTTCGCTTGTCTCAAATATCCAGTCAATTGAAAATTCCCCTCGTAGCAACCAATGATGTGTACTATCATGATCCGCAAAGACGCCAATTACAGGATGTATTGACCTGTATCCGGGAAAAATGTACGATTCAAAATGCTGGATTTTTATTGCATCAGAACGCCGAACGGCATCTGAAACAGGCCGATGAAATGGTCCGCTTGTTCAGACATTATCCCAAAGCCATCCGTGCAACGCAGGAAATTGCCGAAACCTGTCAGTTTAGTCTCAGTATGTTGAAATATGAATACCCCGAGGAAATCACCACTGAAGGCCGGACTACACAGGAAGAACTCACCAGGTTGTCCTGGAAAGGAGCGCATGATCGATTTGGTGTTACCATCCCTGATAAAACCAAAGACGCGATACTTCATGAACTTTCTTTTATAGAGGAAATGAATTATGCTGCTTATTTTCTCACTGTATATGATATCGTGCGTTATGCACGGGATCAGAAAATACTCTGTCAGGGACGGGGTTCTGCCGCGAATTCTACCATTTGTTATTGTCTGGGAATAACTTCAGTGGATCCTTCTAAATTTGATTTACTTTTTGAGCGGTTTATTTCTTCAGCCCGCAACGAGCCTCCTGATATCGATGTAGATTTTGAACACGAACGTCGGGAAGAAGTGATACAATATATTTACCGGAAATATGGACGCGACCATGCAGCCATAGTAGCAACCGTCACACAAGAACGTCAGCGGGGATCCATCCGGGATGTAGGAAAAGCCATGGGACTTTCGGTAGATACCATCAAACGCATTTCCAGTTCAGTCTGGGAATTCACCCCAGAATGGTTCGAAGGAAAAAACATAAAAGAACAGGGATTAAATCCAGCAGACAAGACCCTACGCAAAGTCTTGGAATTGACCCAGCAACTCATCGGTTTTCCCAGACAACTTGGTCAGCACACGGGCGGATTCGTCATCACTCGGGGGAAACTTTCAGACTTATGTCCGGTAATGAATGCCCGAATGGAAGACCGTACCTGTATTGAATGGAATAAGGATGATATAGATGCCATTGGATTTCTGAAAATTGATGTACTCGCACTGGGCATGCTTACTTGTATTCGAAAAGCCTTCGATTTTGCCAAAGAAAAATATGGGCTGGATTTTACGCTGGCCAATATTCCTGCGGACGACCCAAACGTTTACGAAATGATTTGCCACGCCGATACCATCGGTGTTTTCCAAATCGAAAGCAGGGCACAACAATCCATGTTGCCCAGACTAAAGCCCCGGACATTTTATGATCTGGTCATTGAGGTGGCGATTGTTCGGCCCGGACCCATTCAAGGCGATATGGTACATCCCTATCTTCGGCGACGCAATGGAGAAGAAAAGGTCGAATATCCTTCCAAGGAACTTGAAGATATTCTGGGTCGTACACTGGGCATTCCCCTGTTTCAGGAACAGGCAATGAAAATCGCCATCGTGGCAGCGGGTTTTACTCCCAGTGAAGCAGATGAACTGCGACGCAGTATGGCAACATTCAAAGCACATGGAATGGTCAGCCGGTTTAAAGAAAAATTAATCAACGGGATGACCCAAAAAGGGTATGAACCGGAATATGCGCTAAGAGTTTTTAAACAACTGGAAGGATTTGGAAGTTATGGTTTTCCTGAGAGTCATGCGGCCAGTTTCGCACTGCTGGTATACGTTTCATCCTGGATCAAATATTACTATCCCGACGTGTTCGCGGGGGCCCTCCTGAATAGCATGCCGATGGGGTTTTATCAACCTGCCCAAATTGTGATCGACGCCAGAAACCATGGGGTGGAGGTTCGACCCGTTGATGTGAATTTTTCCAACTGGGACAATACACTGGAAGATAAATCGGGAAAATATTATAGCCTTCGCCTGGGATTTAGGCAAGTGAATGGTTTGAGGGAAGAAGATATGCAAATACTGATTTCGGGGCGAACAAAAAAATACTCCGATATTACTTCTCTGCGCAACGCAGGACTCTCCAGTGCTGTGTTGGAAAAACTAGCTGATGCGGATGCATTCAATTCCATGGGCCTGGATCGTCGAATGGCTTTGTGGGAAGTATCTGCCCATGACCATCCCCTGGGTCTTTTTAAGGATAAAATAACCACCACGTCTCCTGATGAAAATATCATTCTTCCCCTTATGAAAACATCGGAACATGTTGTATATGATTATGCGGCGACTTCTCTGTCCTTAAAAGCGCATCCGGTAAGTTTCGTCCGACCCACCTTGGATCAGCTCCGAATTAGTTCGACGAGTCAATTAAAAGAATGCCATAATGGTGACTTTATAAAAGTGGCTGGTTTGGTACTGGTAAGACAGCGTCCTGGTACTGCCAGTGGCGTATGCTTTATTACCATTGAAGATGAAACGGGGTATGCAAATCTGGTCGTATTTGAATCCATTTTTGAAAAATTCCGTAAAGAAATCCTGCAGTCCAGGTTGCTCATGGCAGAAGGGAAATTACAGGTGGAAGGTGAAGTAATCCATGTAATCGTCCAGCGTTGTTTCAATCTAACTAAATTATTGCGACAACTTACATCCCAGGAAACGGAAGATGTGCAATTGTTGACGCTTGCAAGAGGTGATGAAACTTCCATCCCTGCGCATGCCCAGATTAAAAAATTAAAGGCGGGTGAAAAGAATGAGGACGATATTTTTCATCGGGGAAGAAATTTCAGGTAGCCCGAATCAATAGAAAAACATCGAATATTTTTCCGTTTGCAGCCAAAAAATACCATTCATCGGGCAATTCCAGCAGTTTGCAGTCCTTCCTCTAATAGATCATTTATATGTTATTTTTGATCTATAATATCATCCTGATTGCTCAGAACGATTTCAAATAAAACAGTTCCTCTTCATGGGGCAATTGACGAATCTATTGTAAAATTCGGTCGATACCCTCACCATAAATGGTTTTATCATGTGCTTTTTTGGATCATTTATTACCTCTTCATTTGTCTTGTCTTCTACACTGCCTTCGATATCCATGACCTGGGATTTTATACCCGAGTCTTCGCCTTCATGCCCATATCGGCCGCCCTGGTCTACTTCAACGTGTACATACTGATTCCCGCTTTCTTCCGTCGAAGAAAATACCTTTATTATACCCTTTCCCTGCCTCTTGCCATTTTGATGGCAGCATTGGCCGACCAGCTGCTAAAGAAGTTTTTTGCCCAGCACGGATCACCCATGTTTGCATATTCATCAGGAATCGATGTCAAAAGTCTTTTCTCAGAATCGGTGTCATTGTTTTACCTAACCGGATTTGCGACCAGTGTAAAACTTTCCCTGGATTGGATTCAAAACCAGCAACTGATGAAGGATAGAGAAAAACACTATCTGGAAACAGAACTGAATTTCCTAAAATCTCAAATTCAACCACATTTTTTCTTTAATACCCTGAATAATTTATATTCGCTAACCCTCAAGAAATCTGATCAGGCGCCCGACGTCGTACTGAAACTGTCGGCTTTGATGAGTTACATGCTTTATGAATCAAACGCTCCAAAAGTTCCGCTGAGTAAAGAAATTTCTTATTTACAAAATTACCTCGACCTCGAAAAACTCCGGTTTGGTCAGCGCCTGGATATTTCCTTTGATATGGAAGGACCCATAGAAGAAGTCATAATCCCGCCAATGATACTGATTCTATTCATCGAAAACAGCTTCAAACACGGTGTAAAAAATAATGTCCACAAAATCCGGATCGAAATTGACTTGAAAGTTGCAGGAGATTCTTTATTTTTCAAGGTAAAAAATCCGTTGGGTGAAAGGATCCTTCAAGGCACGACAACAGGCATCGGGCTAAAAAATGCTGCCAGAAGACTGGAACTTTTATACGGCAATCAATATCAGCTTGATTGTTCTCAAAGCGAACATGATTTTGTAGCATCTTTAAAAATTCCTGTATGCTGAAGCCATTCAAGTGCCTGATTGTTGATGATGAACCCCTGGCCATCGATGTTATTGAAAATTATTTGCAACGCTTTGACAATATTGAAAGCAGTCGTTGTGAAAATGCACTGGAAGCTTTTCACATCCTAAAGGAGGAGAAGTTTG
This sequence comes from Bacteroidota bacterium, assembly GCA_013289175.1. Taxonomy (GTDB): domain Bacteria; phylum Bacteroidota; class Bacteroidia; order Chitinophagales; family Chitinophagaceae; genus Puia. Next base: position 587 of record JABDAN010000076.1, on the reverse strand, counting down.
ATCTGATTTTCCTGGATATCGAAATGCCTTTGCTCAATGGGCTTGACTTCCTGTCTGCGCTTAAAGAGCCGCCGCCGGTAATCATTACGACAGCATACCGGGACTATGCAGTTGAAGGATTCGAATATGAGGTCCTTGACTACCTGGTAAAACCGATCTCATTCCCTCGATTTCTGAAAGCAATTGAACGGTCAATGAAGTCGGCTACGGCCGGTGAGCAGGTGATGGACACCGATCCTGGGGATGACCATGAATATCTATTTGTAAAAGTGGACCGGAAATTCATGAAAATAATGATCAATGAAATTCTCTATATAGAAAGCCTCAAAGATTATGTACGGGTGACCACGCCCTCCGGATCCGTTATATCTTACCAGTCCTTGACTGCCTTTACAGAAAGACTGCCTCCCGGAAAGTTTTTGAGAATTCACCGTTCTTTCACCATCGGAATCGACAAGGTAGATTCGATTGAAAACAATTGTGTGGAAATCAACGGCAAACAGATCCCCATCTCCAGGGAACACCGCCAGGAGGTCCTGAAAAAAATTCAACGGTAAGCAAATAATCCGGGCATTCTTGTTGCAGAT
>JABDAN010000075.1 GCA_013289175.1 Bacteroidota bacterium | reverse complement strand
TGCTTTGGGAAGCCATGTGACTTATATCTATATACGGGGTGAATACGCCTGGATCATTGATATTTTGGAAACCGCCATCCAGGAAGCAAAAACCAATGGATTCCTAGGAAAAAATATCCTGGGATGCAATTATGACCTGGAAATTTATGTGCACCGGGGTGCGGGCGCCTATATCTGTGGAGAAGAAACGGCCTTGCTGGAAAGCCTGGAAGGAAAACGCGGCAATCCGCGCATCAAACCGCCATTCCCGGCCGTGAAAGGTGCCTGGGACCGCCCGACCGTGGTAAACAATGTGGAAACACTTGCAGCCGTGGTGCCCATCATCAACCTGGGTGGAGAAGAATATGCAAAAATCGGTGTGGGAAAATCTACCGGTACCAAGTTAATTTCTGCCTGTGGCAATATCAACAAGCCCGGGGTCTATGAAATCGACATGACGATTTCGGTAGAGGATTTTATTTTCAGCGATCAATATTGTGGCGGCATCGCCAAAGGGAAACGTTTAAAAGCTTGTATTCCCGGAGGATCCTCGGTACCGATTCTGCCGGCCAATCTGCTTTTGAAAACCGCTAAGGGGGATAAGCGACTGATGAACTATGAGAGTCTCTCCGACGGTGGCTTTGCCAAAGGATCCATGCTCGGATCGGGCGGATTCATCGTGCTCGATGAAGACCAGTGTGTGGTTAAAAATACCTTGACCTTTGCCCGGTTCTACCGCCATGAAAGTTGCGGACAATGTTCTCCCTGCCGGGAAGGAACCGGCTGGATGGAAAAAATTCTCACCAATTTGGAAAATGGAAAAGGGAAAAGCAGCGATATTGACCTGCTTTGGGATATACAGCGCCGGATCGAAGGCAATACGATCTGTCCACTCGGTGACGCAGCCGCTTGGCCGGTTGCGGCAGCGATCCGTCATTTCCGCGACGAATTTGAGTGGCATGTGTCCCACCCGGAGGAAAGTCAGATAAGAAATTTTGGGCTTGCCCACTATGCAGATCCTTTGGAACCTGCGGTGGCGGCTGTTTAGAAAAGAAATATCTCATGGCAGAAGAAAAGAAAATGATCAAGGTCACGGTCGATAACATCACGATCGAAGTGGAACCCGGCACGAGCATCCTCAATGCCGCCCGCAAGATCGGTGGGGATGTTGCCCCGCCGGCGATGTGTTATTATTCAACCCTGAAAGGAAGCGGTGGAAAATGCCGGACCTGTCTGGTGGAAGTAGCAGCCGGATCCACAGCCGATCCCAGACCCATGCCCAAACTGGTGGCCAGCTGCCGGACCAATGTAATGGACGGCATGATCGTAAAAAATATTACAAGCGAAAAAGTGTTGGATGCGCGCAAAGGCGTGGTGGAATTTTTGCTGATCAACCATCCCCTGGATTGCCCGATCTGCGACCAGGCGGGAGAATGTTCCCTGCAGGATTTAAGCTTTGAGCACGGCGCAGAATCTACTCGTTATGAATTCAAGCGGAGAACCTTTGAGAAACACGATATTGGTCCCTATATTCAGTTGCACATGACCCGGTGTATCCTGTGCTACCGATGTGTGTATGTGGCCGACCAGCTTACCCAGAAACGAGAACATGGTATTCTGGACAGAGGGGATCATTCCGAGATTGCCACCTATATCCACAAGGCCCTGGAAAATCAATTCATCGGCAATGTCATTGATGTCTGCCCCGTCGGCGCGCTGACGGACAAGACCTTCCGGTTTAAGAATCGGGTCTGGTTCTTAAAACCCCTGGATGCCCACCGCTCTTGTCCCCACTGTTCAGGAAAAGTCACGATCTGGAACCGAGGGGAGGAAGTGTACCGCGTGACGGCGCGCAAGGATGCTTGGGGAGAGGTAAAAGATTTTATCTGCAATGAATGCCGGTTTGAAAAAAAGAAAACCAGCGACTGGACCATCGAGGGTCCTACGCTGATCAGCCGTCATTCCGTGATATCTGCCGGTCATTATGTGGGAACCGTCAAACCGCAGGAAGTCATGCCCGAAGTAATGGATGGCCGGGAACCGAAGTTGTTGATGGATATTCACAGCGTCAGTGAAGTGAACCGCCCTGAAATAGATTTGTCTAAGATCGAAGGACCTGCCCATTCTTCGGATTTTAAACAGGATCATTTTCATTTTAATCCCAAAGTGAATCCATGAACAACAAACTGATGCTCATCGATGGGATCCTGGTGGCCTCCATTGTGGCCCTGTTATTTGTGAATCCGGGTAAGTGGAGCGATGCCCTCACGGGATTTATCGCCGCCGTCTTTGTCATTTCCCTGGTCAACCACGTCAAGAATTATATTACTTATAAGAAATTCTACTAGTTCAATGCATGTATTCTTATCGTTAGACTGGTTTTTACTTATTGAAAAAGCGATCCTGATCTCCATCATCATTGGGATTTCACTCATCGTGGCGATGTATGAAACCTGGGCCGAGAGAAAAGTAGCTGCAGTCATCCAGGACCGACGGGGTCCCAACCGGGCCGGACCCGGTGGTATTTTCCAACCCCTGGCCGATGGTCTGAAACTGTTCATGAAAGAAGAAATCGTTCCCAATCTTTCCAATAAATTTTTATTCATCCTTGGTCCGGGGATCGCCATGCTGACGGCCATGATGACCAGTGCGGTGGTGCCCTGGGCTGGAAATATTCATGCTTTTGGCCGGGATATTCCCCTGCAGGTCGCCGATGTGAACATCGGTATCCTCTATATTTTTGGCGTGGTGAGCATGGGGGTATACGGAGTGATGATCGGTGGATGGGCTTCCAACAACAAGTTTTCCCTGCTGGCCGCCATCCGCGGGGCTTCTCAGATCATTTCCTATGAACTGGCCATGGGCCTGACCCTGATTGCGGTGCTGATGTTGACCGGTTCTTTGAGTTTACGCACGATTGTCGAGCAGCAACTCGATCACAAATATTATGTTTTTTACCAGCCGGTCGGTTTCATCATTTTTCTGGTTTGTGCTTTTGCCGAGTGCAACCGCACCCCCTTTGATTTGTCGGAGGCGGAAAGTGAGTTGAACATGGGCTATCACCAGGAGTATTCCTCCATGAAACTGGGTTTTTATTTGTTCGCCGAATACGTAAATATGTTCATCAGCAGTGCGGTGATGGCCACGGTCTTCTGGGGCGGTTACGATATTCCATTTTTGAACGATGCGAAATTTGGGCAGGAACACGGTCAAAATCTGCTGGCTGGCCTGGAATTGCTGTGTTTGTTTCTAAAAATCGCCTTTTTTATTTTCTTTTTTATCTGGGTTCGATGGACGATCCCCCGATTTAGGTATGATCAGCTGATGAACCTGGGTTGGAAAGCCTTGATTCCACTGGCGATCTTGAATATGCTGGTGACGGGTTTTGTGATTCTGTTTCATTAGCAAAGAGGCAGTGACCGGGAAAACCGGGTGGACTATTGTACGGTGAATATTTAATTGGAGGGTTGATTCGATAAAAATATTTTTGCCTGCCGACCGCGAGATTTGGACCGGCAGTGCAGAGGAAAAAAGAAGAAATTATGCAGGCACTTACTTCAAAAGCAAAACCCGTCGGGCGAAAACCGATGACGTTCTGGGAAAAATTATATATCCCGGCCATTGCCAAGGGTATGGCGATTACCTTCAAACATATATTCAGAAAAAAGCCGACCATCAACTATCCGGAAAAAACCAGGCCCTTCTCCCCGGTATTTCGGGGCGTCCAGGTACTCAACCGGGATGAAGAGGGAAGGGAGCGCTGCACGGCCTGCGGTCTCTGCGCTGTCGCCTGCCCGGCTGAAGCCATTACGATGGAAGCAGCTGAGCGTTTGCCGGGAGAGGAAAACCTGTACCGGGAAGAAAAATATGCTGTGAAGTATGAGATCAATATGTTGCGCTGCATATTCTGCGGATTGTGTGAAGAAGCCTGCCCAAAGGATGCGGTCTATCTGTCCGAAACCATGGTACCATCGAATTACAATAGAAAAACTTTTGTTTACAGCAAACAAGAGTTGCTGATACCAAACCCATTGACAGATCCGGAAGCTTTTGCCAAAGCCAAAGGAGCAAGACCTGAAAAAACCCTTTGATGAGCGCTACCCAATTTTTATTCTGGTTTTTAAGTATACTGGCTTTGTTCAGTGCCATCATGATGGTGGTGAGTAAAAGTCCGGTGCACAGTGTGCTCTGGCTGATCGTTGTATTTTTTGCGATCTCAGTTCATTATGTTTTGCTCAACGCGCAGTTTCTGGCCATTGTCAATCTGATTGTATATGCGGGTGCCATCATGGTGCTGTTTCTTTTTGTGATCATGCTCATGAACCTGAATGCGGAAACAGAACCCTTGAAAAATAAATGGCTGAAGATCACGGGGGTCATTGGGGGAGGCGCTTTGATGCTCGTCCTGGTGGCGGCGCTTAAGGACGCCGACATCCGCAACCGGATTGCCGAGACAAACAAAGGAGAGATTGGTCTGATCCACAATCTGGGAATGGCCTTGTTTAAGGAATATGTCATTCCTTTTGAGATCAGCTCGGTGTTGTTTCTCAGTGCCATGGTTGGAACGGTGGTGATTGGGAAAAAAGAATAAGCGGTCTGCCATGTCCTGGTCATAGATATAAAAAAACGGAACCATAAACACAGAACATGCCCATTGACAATTATATTTTTCTGAGCCTGGCACTTTTTTGCATCGGCATTGCCGGTGTGCTGACACGCCGCAATGCGATCATCATTTTCATGTGCATTGAACTCATGCTCAATGCGGTGAACCTGCTGCTCATTGCTTTTTCCAAAATGCATCATGCCACAGCCGGGGCCGTTAACCCGGACGCCGGCATCAACGGACAGATATTTGTTTTTTTCATCATGGTCGTAGCCGCAGCGGAAGTAAGTGTGGGGTTGGCTATCATCGCCATGATGTATCGCAATACGCATTCGGTAGATATAAATTTTTTAAACCGGCTTAAACATTAACCGATGCCGGCCTGCGGTGTAGAAAAACAAAGTGCACACCCGATGGACGTGATCAATTAAGATTAACAACTAATAATTAAAAAAAGGCGATAAGCCCGGGCTTCGAGCCTCCAGCCAACATGAGCAACTACGTTTATCTTGTTCCTTTGTTTCCCCTCATCGGTTTTCTGATCAACGGACTGGCCAGAAGATCCCTTTCCAGGTCCCTTTCGGGCGCCATTGGTACGGTCGTGATCGGTGCTTCTTTTGTGGTCAGTCTGATGATTTTCTTTCAGGTAAAACAGGTAGGTTTTGAACCGGTGACTGTCCCGGTTTTCTCCTTTATTCAGGCGGGAAAACTCAACGTGGCCTTTGCCTTTCTGGTAGATCCGCTTTCGGTCCTGTTCCTGCTGATCATCACCGGCGTTGGATTTTTAATCCACCTGTATTCTACTGCTTATATGAAGGAGGAGAGTGCACCAGACTTTGCCAAATACTTCAGCTATCTGAACCTCTTTGTGTTTTCCATGCTGCTGCTGGTGCTGGGATCAAACTATATCATTCTTTTTATCGGATGGGAAGGGGTGGGACTTTGTTCCTATCTACTGATCGGCTATTGGTTCAAAAATATTGATTACGGAAATGCCGCAAAAAAAGCATTTATCATGAACCGCATCGGGGATTTCGGATTCCTGATCGCCATATTTGCCTTATTTAACGAGTTTGGGACCCTGGATTTTGCAGAGATTTTCAAGCAGGCGCCCACCGTTTCCACTGCGACCATCACGGCCATCACCCTCCTGTTGTTTGTCGGTGCCACCGGCAAATCGGCGCAGATCCCCCTTTATACCTGGTTGCCGGACGCCATGGCAGGCCCTACCCCGGTTTCTGCCCTTATCCATGCGGCGACGATGGTCACAGCCGGGATCTATATGATTGCCCGCAGTCATGTACTCTATAACCTGGCACCGGTTAGCCAAACCGTGGTCGCCATTACCGGAACGGCCACGATCCTGCTGGCCGCCCTGATTGCCGTCAAACAAAACGACATCAAAAAAGTATTGGCTTATTCCACCGTTAGCCAGCTGGGATATATGTTTCTGGGCCTGGGGGTGGGTGCTTATACCGAAGCGGTTTTTCATGTATTGACCCATGCATTCTTTAAAGCCCTATTGTTCCTTTGTGCGGGCTCAGTTATACATGCCATGAGTGGGGAACAGGACATCCGAAGCATGGGGGGCCTGAAAAAATATTTACCCATCACCCACATAACCTTCCTGATCGGCTGTTTGGCCATTGCGGGCATTCCGCCCTTTTCTGGATTTTTCTCCAAGGATGAAATCCTCACGGCCGCTTACGGAAAGAATCCACTGTATTATGTCTTCGGGGTGGCCGGTGCGGCCATCACCGCTTTTTATATGTTTCGCCTGTACGCCACCACTTTTTTGGGCTCGTTCCGGGGATCAGAAAAACAGCAGCATCACCTGCACGAAAGTCCCCTGGCCATGACCCTTCCCCTGGTTGTGCTGGCCTTTTTTGCAGCCACAGCAGGTTTTCTGGGTATACCCGAAGTTTTTGCCAAACATGCCAACTGGCTGGGTCAATTCCTGGAACCCGTCTTGGCGGGGGGTGCGGCGCAACCCGAATCCATCGCTTCCTCTACGGAATGGTTGCTGATGGGTATCTCCACCGGGCTGGTCCTGGTCGTGGTGGGTTATGCCCTGCCCCGGTTTCGCAAACACCCCGAACTGGAAGAACCCAGGGGATTGGGAAAATGGATGCGGGATAAATTTTATGTGGATGAGATATACGATGCCCTCATTGTCAAACCCCTTAATGCGCTGGCTGACTTTTTCAACCAGGTTATCGAAAAAAAGGTGATTGACGGCTTGGTGAACGGAACAGGAAGGCTGGTTCAGTACAGCAGTCGCCAACTGCGTTATCTGCAAAGCGGGCAGGTGGGAGCCTATGTGCTGCTGATGGTCATCGGAATGGTTCTCTTATTTGTAGTGCAATTGTTTTTGAGAAAATAAATCGTATGGTTCCTGTTTTACTCATCGGGATTCCGCTGTTGGCGGGTCTGATCGGATTCTCGCTGAAGGATGTCGTAGCCAAAAGCTGGTCCTTGTTTGCTTCATTGCTTGTACTGGCTGTGTCGGTGACGGGCCTTTGCCTGGCCAAGAACAGCACCAACCTCCAGTTCAGTATCCCTTGGATGGGTACCCTGGGGAGCCGCTTTTCTATCGGGCTCGATGGAACCGGACAGATCCTGTGTCTGCTCACGGCCATCGCTTTTCCGATTATTTTTATTTCAACCTGGAAAGAAGATTATAAAAAGGCCCGCAATTTTTTCGGGCTGATGTTGCTGTCCGAAGCAGGACTGATGGGCGTCTTCCTGGCCACCGATGCGCTTTTATTTTATTTTTTCTGGGAACTGGCACTGATACCCGTGTATTTTCTGGCATCTCAATGGGGTGGAGAAAAAAGAATTGCGGCTACCTTCAAATTTTTTATCTACACTTTTCTCGGATCGCTGATGATGCTCGTTGGGATCATCTTTATCTATTGGCATACCCGCAACCAATCATTTTCCCTGAATGCTTTTTATCAGGCTCACCTGCAAATGACCAATGATACCCAGGCCTGGCTGTTCTGGTTTATTTTTGTCGCTTTTGCAGTAAAAATGCCCATCTTTCCTTTTCATACCTGGCAACCCGATACTTACGAACAGGCACCCACCGCCGTAACCATGGTGCTCAGTGGCCTGATGGTAAAAATGGGAGTCTTCGGTATTCTACGCTGGCTGGCACCCGTCTTACCGGTGGGAACCTATGAATGGGGGGATACGGTATCGGCACTCTGTATCATTGGCATGATCTACGCTTCGCTGATTGCCCTGCGACAGGACGACCTGAAAAGACTGGTGGCCTATTCATCGATTGCGCATATGGGATTGATGTGTATGGCCATTTTTGCCATCAACGACATTGGCACCGAAGGGGTGATGATTCAAATGTTCAATCATGGAATCAACATCATCGGGCTGTGGATCGTCGTGTACCTGATCGAAAAACAATTTAAAACCCGAAAAATAAGCGAGTTGGGTGGTATCGCCGCCAAAGCGCCGGCACTGACGGCGCTTTTTATCATCATCGTGCTGGCCAATATCGCCCTACCCCTGACCAACGCATTTATCGGAGAATTTTTGATGTTCAGTGGGATCTATATCTCCAAGGCAACGGCATACAGTACCGTCTTTGTGGCGCTGGCAGCGACGACGATTATTTTGTCGGCCGTCTACATGCTCAACATGGTGCAGCGGGTATTTTATGGACCGACCAATGTTCGGACGGAAAATGCGGTCGACATCGCAGGCTATGAAAAATTTGTGTTGGGACTGATTGTGCTGATCATTTTGGTTGTGGGGGTGTACCCCGAACCCTTGTTGCACCTAGGCCGGGAAGCCGTGGCGAACCTACTGTCAAAAATGTATATAAAACATTAATCGAAAGAAGAACCAGGATATGAATTCGATCATAACATCGGCAGTTTTAGGAGTGATCATGATGTTCAGCGGAATTTTTCTGAAAAAGAACAGTTCCATTGTCCTGCTGGCTATCCTTGCCATGGTCGCATTGCTGGCGATGGCAATTTTGGAGATGAGTGGCTTTCATTTTTTTCCAGTGGAGACCCATGATATGCTCTATTTCGATGTTTTCGGCATGTTTTTTAACTGCATCGCTTTTGCTGCGACACTCGCTTTTTTCCTGCTCAGTGGTCGGGATATTGCAGCCATCGGGCACAATCCGGGTGAGTATTTTGCACTGATCTTTTTTGTACTCTGCGGTATTTCCATTGCCAGTTCCTTTAACTCGCTGCTTATGTTGTTTATCGGAATAGAAATTTTTTCCATTCCGCTGTACATTCTAACGGGGAGCGACAAACGTAACTTAAAGAGCAATGAAGCTTCCCTGAAATACTTTTTGATGGGGGCATTCAGCACGGGCATCATGCTGCTGGGTATCGCTTTCTTATATGGAGCCAGTGCAACGGGAAGCTTTTTTCTGGAAGATCTGGGGATCGGGAAAAATGCCGGTTCACCCATGATGATGACCGGCCTGATTCTGCTGATGGTATCCATGGCATTTAAGGTATCGGCCGCACCCTTTCATTTCTGGACGCCGGACGTCTATGACGGTGCGCCCACGGTGGTCACTTCTTTTATGGCCACCATCGTGAAAGCGGGGGCCTTTATCGCTTTCATCCGCCTGTTTAAAGATGCCTTCGGAGATTTGAAACACAACTGGCAGATATTCATCGCCATTCTTACTTTTTTCACGCTTTTCATCGGAAATATTACCGCGGTATTTCAGCAAAGCGTCAAACGCATGCTGGCTTACTCCAGCATCGCACAGGTGGGATTCATGCTTTTTTCCATACTGGGTTTGAACGTCATGGCCCAGGAAGGGATCCTGCTTTATATCGCCGTATACAGCCTGGCTACCATTGGCCTGTTTGCCATCCTGACCCGGATGAAGGACTTCAGTTTTCAGGCCTTTAACGGACTGGCCCGCCAGTATCCGGTGGCGGCCTTTTCAGCAACGATCTTCCTGCTTTCCCTGGCGGGGATCCCGTTGACGGGTGGATTTATGGCAAAATATTATATGATCGCTTCGGTCATGGAGACGGGAAATTTCTTCTGGCTGGTGGTTTTTGCCCTGCTTTGCGCCGCCGTCAGCGTTTATTATTATTTCAAAGTGATCCAGGCAATGTATTTTAAAGAAGGACCGTCCCAGGAACTGGAATTAAGCCCTGCTTTTAATGTGCTGTTGATCTCCCTGGCCCTGCTGATCATCCTGCTGGGGGTATTTCCCGAACTCTTGATTGACCGCTTACATATTATTTACATCTGATGCCAGATTGACGGGAGGAAACCAGCAAAAGAATCTTTACATTAGCTCTCAGCATTCCCTCTTACATGAAACTACGCGATGTACTTTCGCTTGCTTTCCGGACCGTCCGAAGCAACAAACTCCGGACCGGCATTACGGTAACCATTATTGCCTTCGGGATCATGGCCCTGGTTGGAATCAATACGGCCATCGATGCCATGAAACAGAAATTCACGGAGAGTTTTGCTTCCATGGGCGCCATGGGTTTCACCATCCACTACAAAGACTATCAGTTTTTCGGCAGAAACGATGAGGTGACCAAGGAAAAAAAGGGATCTAAAAAAAACAAAGTCTCCAATTCCAAAATACCGATCTCTAAAGACCAGGCCGAGTTATTCAAAAAAAATTACAAAGTCCCTTCCAAAGTATCGATGAGTATCCGCGGTGGCGAGTCCAATATCGTTTCGATGGGTACGGCCAAAACCAATCCGACCGTACAGGTATTGGGCGCCGATGAAGATTTTGCGGAACTCAATGGCTATAAGATTGAAGCCGGACGTTCACTCAATGAACTGGACGTGAGGTCGGGCAGAAATGTTTGTATCATCGGCAGCGACCTGGTTAAGAAATTTTTTGGAAACAATCCGGAATCGGCGCTGGAAAAAATCATCAAGATCAACGGCATTCCCTTTCGCGTGATCGGTACCATGGAAAGTAAGGGAGCCAGTATCGGCAGAAGTTGGGATAATGTGGCCATTACTTCCTATAACAATGTAAGACGGTTTTTTCTGAGCAGCACCCCCTCACCATTCAGTAGCACACCTTCCTTTAGTATTCAGGTCAAAGTTCCCGATGTGAACCAGATGGATTATGCCATCGGCGAAGCCGAAGGTGTTTTCCGGACGATCCGCCGGGTCAATACCACCGACGCCAGCAATTTTGTCATTGATAAAAGCGATCGTTTTGTACAGGAACTGTTAACCAACCTGGCCTTTATCACCTGGGCCGCGGTGATCATCGGCAGCATCACCTTGCTGGGAGCAGCCGTTGGATTAATGAATATCATGCTGGTTTCTGTTACGGAAAGAACAAAGGAAATCGGATTGGTGAAAGCACTGGGTGGCAGAAAGGCAAGCATCCGCCAGCAATTTTTATATGAATCCATTATCATCAGTTTACTGGGCGCGATTTTGGGAAGTTTTCTCGGAATCCTAATCGGGAATGTTTTTTCACTGGTGCTCAGTACCGGATTTGTTTTTCCCTGGATATGGCTCATTCTTGGCGTGGTAATTTGTACCGGGGTCGGTATACTGGCCGGACTATATCCTTCATTAAAAGCCTCCCGTTTAAATCCCATTCAGGCTCTGCGTTACGAATAGGCTTTTGGCCTCATCAGAATGAATGCAGGCAAGGGTTTGCCTGACATAAAAGTTAATCCGAAAGAATAAGTATTTTCCATTTGGCATTCCGGAAATTTACTATATTGTGTTCCCTACGAAAGATCAACTACACCGGATTTCCTATTGAAAAGGTTTTAGATCATCCCATTCGCCCAACGCGTTAAACCATATTTTTCAAATTTTTCTTAAACACTAAAAACAAACGATCATGGCTGAAACAAGACCGACTGCAACGGCTGCAGCGAAACCAACAACTAGCGTACAGGTTCCTAAGAAGGGGAATTCTATTTCCTGGCTCGCTCCCCTGTTGTGTGTAATCATTGGTTTTATCATCTGGAGGTTTTTGATTGGAGATCCCAGCAATTTTACCAAACCTGATCCGAATGGTGGTTTCTGGCCTAATCATGAAGGTGCCAAAACTGCTCTTGCCCGTATGTACCTGGGGGGAATCATCGTTCCCATTTTAATTGGTTGCCTGCTTACCGTATTGACTTTTGTCGTAGAAAGATTTTTAACCGTTACCAAAGCAACCGGCAGTGGTAATATCAATGAATTCATCCGCAAGGTCCAGTATCACCTGGCCAATAAGAATGTCGACAGCGCAATTGCCGAATGCGACCGCCAGAAGGGAAGTGTAGGCAACGTAATGAAAGCCGGCCTGCGCAAATACAAAGAAATGATCAACGTAGGGGAACTGGATACTGAACAAAAAGTACTGGCCATCCAAAAGGAAGTTGAAGAAGCGACCGCGCTTGAACTGCCCATGCTGGAAAAAAACCTCGTATTCCTGTCTACCATTGCCTCCGTAGCCACCCTGCTTGGACTGCTCGGAACGGTAATGGGTATGATCCGTTCTTTTGCTGCCTTGGGTGACAGCGGTGGTGGAGAAGCTGCCTCCAAACTGAGCCAGGGTATCTCCGAAGCCCTGTACAACACGGCCCTGGGGATCGGTACTTCGGCTATTTCCATCATCATGTACAACGTGTTTACTACCAAGATTGATGGTATCACCTATGGTATTGATGAAAGTGGATTTACCTTAACACAGAGTTTCGCCTCCCTGTACAAATAGGCTTTCGGCCGAAAACCCCTCGGAAAAGGATTTTTTCCATTCCACGGGGAATAATGGCCTGGAGCGTATGGAATCCGAAACATTTAGTATCTAAATAAAAAGTAATAACATGGGAAGAGCAAAGTTACCCAGGAAGAGCACGAACATCGACATGACGGCGATGTGCGACGTGGCTTTTCTATTGCTTTCTTTCTTTATCCTGGCGACCAAGTTCAAACCCCCGGAAGCGCTTTCGGTGGTTACCCCCAGTTCGGTGCAGACCAAAACAGCACCGGAAAAGGATGTGGTATTGGTGACCATAGATAAGGACGGGAAGGTCTATTTATCTGTTTCTGATGCGAATGTGAGTGAAAAAAAGCAGATGCTCGAAGCGATCAATACGAGCAAGAATATCGGCTTGTCGGATGCGGAAAAAGCGAATTTCGTCAACATCCCCAACGCATATATTGGAGCTCCTTTTAGCCAGCTCAAATCATACCTGGATAAAAACCCCGCCGATCTGGCTCATGTGGTAAAGCCCGGCATTCCGGCCGTGGACTCTACCAACAATGAAATGATCGATTGGTTTAAGGCCGCACAGGACGCTTTCCAGGGCAAAAAAATGAACATACTGGTTAAAGGGGACGACGCATCGAAATATCCGTCCCTGCAGGGTGTGATTATTGCGCTGAAAAAGAACGACCTGATGAAGTTTCAGGTGGTTACCAGTCCTGTTCCGGTTCCGATCGGCACAGATCTGTATAATTTCCAGCAGCAGTCCAATACCAAAGCAGTTGAATAAATTAATCATTAAAAAGTAGAGACATGGCAGAAATGGATACCTCGGGCGGCGGCGGCCACAAAAAGGGCCCCGGCGTCAAAAAAGGAAAAAAACTTTCTACCCGGGTGGATCTGACCCCGATGGTGGATCTCGGTTTCCTGCTGATCACTTTTTTCATCTTTACCACCACCATGAGCCAGCCAACGGCCATGCACTTATACCTCCCCAAGGATGTGAAGGATGACGAAAAGAATAAAGTAAAAAATTCAGCGGTTCTTACCCTCATGTTGGGCAAAAACGACGTGATCTATTATTATGAGGGAGACAGTGCCCAGGGTTTGAAACCGACCGATTTTAAAAAAGTCCGGGACATCATTATCGATAAAAAGAGGAGAACCAACCCGAGCGATTTTGTGGTCATCCTCAAACCGACGGTGGATGCCACTTATAAAAACACGGTGAACATCCTGGATGAAATGACGATCGACCAGGTGAAACGTTATGCAATGGTGGATATTTCTCCCGTTGAGTACAATTTTATCAAGTTGACCGAAAACGCTAATGGGGTCCATTAGCCGGATTTTATGGAATTTTTATTAAATTGAGTCATTACAAGAAATAGATCCACCATGGAAGTAAATAAAATTTTAACCGCTGATGTACTTGACATCATCTTCGATGGAAGAAACAAGGCATACGGTGCTTACGACCTGCGGAAGACCTACAACAACCGACTTCGAACCTCCCTTT
>JABDAN010000074.1 GCA_013289175.1 Bacteroidota bacterium | reverse complement strand
TTTCATGCCTCTCGTTTTGATGCCAGAACCGATGAGCAAGGAGAAATCGTCCGATACGATGATCAAGATGTTTCGCTTTGGAATGAAGAACTGATTTTAAAGGGCCATTATTACTTAAACCTGGCTTCCAGGGGAAACGAACTGAGTCGATATCATCTGGAAGCTGCAATCGCTTACTGGCATACGGTTAAAAATGATCCGGTCGAAAAATGGGATAACATTTTACAACTGTATAATCAACTTCTGTGTATGGAATATTCTTCTGTAAGGGCACTAAACAGAACCTATGCCATCGCAAAAACTGCCGGAAAACCCATCGCCATACAGGAAGCAGAAAAACTTGGCTTAGACGAGAACCATCTTTACCATGTATTGCTGGGATATCTCTATACCGATATCAATTCATCCAAAGCCATCGAACATTTGTACAAAGCACAGAGCCTTGCCAAAACCGATCGGGAACGGATCCTGATCGGCAGGGACCTGGATAAAATCAGGAGAGCAGTGGGTGGGGAAATCTAAGACATACGCCGGATTTCCCCCCTGCCAGTAATTTTTATGCTTCCTTGTTGTGAATGAAGCTGCTTAATTTTTCTTGTGCACTGTGTAAAAAATCACTGCCTTTGGACTGGGCTTCTGCCAGAAATTCAGCACCCTTGTTCTTGATGCTGGTGCCAATGGCCGCTGCATCCAAGTGCTCATGCAGGGAAGCAGGTATTTTTTCCTTTATATAATCCAACATATGTGCCGCAGCATCCTTTGCCTGTTCTGCCGTTAAACCGACTTTTTCCTGGAGTGATTCTATCAATGTATTCATAAAAAAGATTTAGACTGGTAATTTAAAGAATTACAGTGAACCGGATTTGTTTTTTCCTGGATTTTACACATAGTTAATTGACCAAATGACTCAGTTTCAACACGATCACTGAATGAGCCGGGAGTGTCCTATTAAAATTTCCAAGGGTTGTACCCAAATCCTTGTGCAACAAGAGATCCCGTATACTCAATTGCTCCGAGTCAAAATGAATGGCCAGTCCCGATAAGGGATCAGAAATGTTCAGATCCTTCCATGGCAGGTCTATTTTTTTTGATCTTTCGCTGCGGTTGAAAAAACAAAAGGCAATGCCATTATTTTTCAAGGGTTTTACCCAGAGTTCAACACTGTCTGCCAGCATCATCTTGAAAGCCGAAATTCCCCGGGGATCCTGGTCGACAGCAATCAGTTCCCGATTGGTCAGGATCTCCCGGGTTTGGGCCGACATTTTTCGCAAATCGTTGCCTGCGGCCAACGGAGCGGCCAACATACACCATAGTGAAAAATGTGCTTTGTCTTCGTCATCGGTCATGCCATTGCCTACTTCCAGCATATCCGGATCATTCCAGTGGTTGGGTCCGTTGTATTTTCGAATGGATTCCTGCAGATCCAGTATACTGGTAACCGATTGTGGAGTCCAATCTCCCCTGGATATCCTGACTGCGAAACTGGCACTGATATCGCCCGTGGTTCGATACAATTCTCCTACCCCACCTGCCCAAAGCCAGGGCTTATGATCTCCCCATTCACAGATGCTGAAAACAATGGGCCTGCCAGTGGCGATCAATGCCGCACGCATGGTCTTATATGCTTCAGGAGTATTGAGGCTGTCCGTATTACACCAGTCGTATTTTAAAAAATCAACACCCCAGGAGGCGTAGAGTCTGGCATCTTCATACTCATGGCCCCGGGTACCCGGATAACCTGCGCAGGTTTTTGAACCCGCGCAGTTGTAAATCCCGAATTTCAATCCTCTGGAATGCACATAGTCTGCAAAAGCCTTCATGCCATGCGGAAATTTTACCGGATCTGCTACCAGGCTGCCACTGTTGTCCCGTTCCATCGCCATCCATCCATCGTCGAGTACAAAATATTGATATCCTGCCTCTCTCATTCCGCTGCTCACAAAAGAGTCCACCATGGCCCGCAACATGTCTTCGCTAATCTTCGTTTGAAAAGTATTCCAGGTGTTAAAACCCATCGGTGGGGTGGGTGCCAGATTCAAGTGGGTTTGCGAAAAAGAAGTTCCGAAAAAGAACAGGCTAAAAACAGCGGGCAAGCAGAATCGAAAGCATTTCATGTGGTTGTATTGAAAGGGTCAATAAGGATGTTTTAAAAAAAAACGAAAATCTACCGTATCGAAGTTTCGGAATAAGATAATTGAATTGGATTTATAATTCCTCCAACACAAAAGTTTTTGATACAGACATTAAGCATGCGGAAGAATTCATTGGGTTGACCAGCAAAATTCCTTTTTCGGAAAATTATTTGGTGCCCGCAGTATAATTATTGCTGGGAATCTTAACACAACGGAAACCTACGTGATTGGAGGAGGATCTGTATTCCCCTTTGCCACGGCTTCCCACCATATATCGGGTACAATATTGATCAGTGCATAAAAAAGATCCACCCCGCTGAACCTTCTTTTTCTGTCCAGGCTCCATGGGATCCATGGAATCGGACGGTCCTTTGGGGTTGACGGAGATTTTATTTTTTGCGAGGGTTTGATAGTAGTCAGCCCGGTACCAGTCACTACACCATTCCCAAACATTTCCGGCCATATCATAGAGACCATATGGATTGGGCGCAAATTCTCCTACCGGAGCAATGCCAATAAAGCCATCAGAGCCAAGATCCATGGCCGGAAATTTTCCCTGATAAGTATTGGCCATCCATTTGCCATTCAGCTTAAAGGTATTCCCCCAAGTATACAATTCTCCGGTTTTTCCGCCCCGTGCCGCAAATTCCCATTCCGCTTCGGTAGGAAGCCTTTTACCGGCCCATTTTGCATAAGCCTCTGCGTCCTCTTCGGCAATGTGCACGACAGGATAATTATCCTTTCCTATAATATTAGACTCCGGACCTGTTGGATGTCTCCAATTTGCTCCGTGAATATAATTCCACCAATTGTAACTATTTGACAGGTCTGTGGTTTCTTTGGGAGTAAACACCACCGATCCGGCTACCAAGTTTTCTTCGGGGGCATCCGGAAATTCCTTTCGAGTGGGCTTGGTTTCTGCTACCGTAACATACCCTGTCGCATTGACAAAAGCTGCAAATTCCTTATTCGTTACTTCCGTTTTATCCATATAAAATCCATCGACATGCACCCGGTGCACCGGCCTGGCGTCCGACATTCCTTCGTGTCCCCCGTCCATCATGCCGATCGGATTTACACCACCCATGCTAAAATCACCACCGGGAATCCAAACCATACCCTCTTCCCCTTTGGCTGGTTTTTTCAAATCCGCAAATTCGGTCGGTTGAAATTCAGCGCCGCCTCCATCCATATACAAGGTGCTATCCTGAACGGGAAGTCCCGTTGCCGTGCAGGAAACAGCCCCGGATACCTTTTTCTTCTCCAGGTCCGCGGTGTCGTCTTTTTTTTGTTCGGCCGGATGGCAGGCAGCAATGCACGTTATCAGAATCCCTGAAATAATATATTTTTTTTTCATCACGAGGAAGTATGGTCTGTTATCCATTCGCAACTCAGCCGTTAAAATTAAACATTATTCGTTTAAAACCAGCTGTATTGATAAACCAGGGTCAGCGCGGTATAGTTCTGACCGGCGCGGGTTGCAATGCCGGTATTAATCATGACTTTGATAGATTGATGTTTATTAAAAACCGGAGTTGAAAAAGTGGTTCCCAACCGCCAGTTTCTTACTTCATCATTTTGTGCAATACCGTTCAGGAAGGTCTCCCCTCCATTGGCATAGCCGCCGTTGAGGGCGATATATCTTCCATGTTTAAAAGTGTAGTCTACATGCGCCTGAAAGCTGAAAACGGCGTTCTCATCCTGGTGGTAGGACTTAAAATAATTGGAATTCTGGGTATAAAACCATACACCGCCATATAATTCGTAAAACAATCTCCCCTCCCGGTGGGAAATTCCCAGTTCAGGTTTGAATCCCCATCGGTTTGAACCCAGGTTGATCAGCTTGGCCGGGTAGTACTGTCCGAGTGGCACAGAAATCACCAGGCTGACTCCAAATACGGTATGTTCCTGGAATTTTTGGAATTGTGGTGGCGGCAGGGAAGGCGATCCGAAAAGATTGACTCCGAATTTTATCCTCCCATCATAGAAACCGGTGCGTGAACCACTGGTGTCTACTCCTAGGAACTTTGCGTTGCCATCCAAAAATCCAAAAGGCATACTCACTGCAATCCTGGCCAGTTTACTAAGGAGAGTAAAAGTCTGTACATATCCGAGGTTGAATACTTGATTGGTTACATCCAGGTTCTGTATGGGTGAACTACCTTCTGTCACTACGTTGCCGCTGGAATAAGTGTAGGACAATGCCATCGCATGCAGTCCGGTAGGAACAACGGCATAACTACGAGGTTCCATTTCCTGTGCTTGTAAGGCAGAGGAGAAAATCAAGACCAAGCTGCAGACAATTGCGTTTTTTATATACATTCCTGACGGGAGTATCCTGGTCCACTAAATATACGCGCTTTATCCCGCACAAAATGGGCAGCCAAGTTCTTTTGGAATAAAATCAGCTATTTCAGTTAATGACATTTTGCTGAAGGCCAGTGTCACACCGTAATTAAAAAATCAGAAAAATGGAAAGTTTGAGTCCGTTCCAATCCTCTTAATGTAAACAAGCGGGCTAGGTGCACAGATCTTTTGTGGCGACCATGTAATCTCAATTTTTAAATGAACGAATTAAAAAAAACAACAGAAGCATGATGCGGTCGCGAACAGTTTATTCTTAGACTCTTTTTTTATTTCATATATTTAAGCACAATACACAGGGTAAACATTTTCCCGGGTATGGCAGTAAAAATTAATAAACCTGCTTATTCAGCAATGAATACCAATTAAACCTTAATAAAATATTATGAAAAAAATCATTGTCCTCCTCGCTGTAGCTTTCTGTGCTTCTTCCTACATCCATGCTCAATCTGGTGATCCGGAACTGGATTATATTAGAAAGACCTATTCAAAAGATAAAAAAACAATAGTCAGTGAATACATGAATCTGAATATGGCAGACAGTGCAAAATTCTGGCCGTTGTATGGCGCTTACGAAGCCGGACGCCAGCAAATCGCATCCATCCGTATCAACCTGATCAATCAGTACGTTAGTGGTTACGACAATTTAACTCCGGAATCAACGGACAAACTTGTCAGAGCTTCATTCGACAACAACATATCTCTGGACAAGTTGAATCTGGATTACTATGGAAGAATTAAGAATGCTATTGGAGCAGTAAATGCTGCAAAATATATGCAGCTGGAAATATACCTCCAAACCATGTGGAAGGCTGTTGTTCAAAGCAATATCCCATTGATCGGACAATTGAACAACACACAACAGCACTGATAAGAAATTTGTTTGTGAATTTGGCGGCCACCTGATAATTGGGGAAGGTCCGTTTTCTATGGGCCACCATAAAAAAATCCCGCTAATTTTCAAAATACGTCAGCCATGCAACCGGGCCGGTGGCAGAGGGATCCAAAGCAATATGACTGGTCAACAGGCTTACACTGTCCCTTACAGATTTCGAATAACTGTTTTCAGTATTTTAGTTCTCAGGATCAACAACTCCACAAAAAAATAAGATACCCGTCAATACAAATATGTTGACGGGTATCTTAAAAATTGAGCGCATTTTATTGCCGTTCGAATTAAACCGCGTCCGACAAGGAAGAAAAGGTAAAATCCCTGATTCGCATAGGCGGTATCATCGCCTGCGTGCCAGATTCACCGCTGACCGTCCGTTCAGGAATACCCAACGCGTCGAGGTTGTTGAGCATAATCACCGCACTTTCATTAAATCGGAAATTCTTTATCGGAAATTTGATCTCGCCTTTTTCAATATAAAACGTACCGTCCCTGGTCAGTCCGGTATAAAGCAGTGTTTGGGGATCCACTTCCCGAATATACCAGAGTTTGGTAACCAGTATGCCTTTTTCTGTGGATTTAATCAGTTCATCCATGGTGGCTGTTCCTCCAACCATAATATAAGCATCGGGTGAAGGGATGGCTTTGACGTTTTTCTTTTGAGCCCAGTACCGGGAATAATATAAATTTTCGACGACCCCTTTGTTGATCCAGTTTATTTTTTCCTGGGGTCGACCATCGTTGTTCCATACGGCGGTTGGCAAAGGGGCATATAAAGGATCAGAATAAATGGTCACTCTTTCATCCACTAGTTTTTCACCGAGTTTGGTTTTGCCGTCCGGCTTGCTGAGAAAACTTCTTCCTTCGTCTGCTGTTCTGGCGTCCAGACCAAACATGATGGTTTCCAGTAAGACGATGCTGGCAGTCGGCTCCAGAATAACGGTATATTTTCCTGGCTCGATGGCTTTGGCAGAAACCGAACTCATGGCTTTTTGTGCCGCAATGGAAGTATCGCTGGCTACATTCAGTAATGAAACATCGTTGTACCCTTTGGAAACATATCCCGAACCCTTGCCGTCTGCAGTTCTCAGGGTGGCATTAAAATTTACATTCGTGCTGGTGTCATAGGCAAACAGGCCGTGGGAATTTTTCATGGCGTTGTAGGTCGTGCTGTTTTCCATAAACCCGGCAGCTATGAGATTGTTCTTTTTGGCGATTTCCAAACTGATCGCCGTGGCATCGGCCCGTAATTTGGGGTCTATCGCAGCGGTAGATCCAATAAATTCAGGAGAGTCGGGGCCATAAGTCTGGGGACCTAAAAATGAAACGAACTCAGGGTTTTCCGGTGCCAGCATGGCCAGTTCTTCAGACCGCCTGACGACTTTCTCCAGGGAAGCGTCATCAAATTCGTTGATGGTTGCAATACCCAGTTTTTTACCAAATGCAGAACTGACCACAAGGGTTGACTGGGTAATGGCACCACTGGTTGACACTGCGTTGCGGGCATAGCGGATATTGCCCCCGTCACTAACAGATATATTCACCTCACACTCATTTGCCTTTGAAAAACTCAGGACTTTGGTTAATATGCTTTGAGCTTCTTCTTTAGTTAAAGTAGCCATAGTATTTTAGATTTTTCTTGCCGTATTAATAACATTTATTCCATTGAATCTTGTTGTACTGGATCCATGCGATACTGCACTTACCTGGCCAGGTTGTCCCTTTCCATCAAAAAAAGAACCCCCGAGCCGGTAGTCGTCCTTGTCACAGATGGCCTTGCAAGAATTCCAAAATTCCTGGGTATTGGACTGGTAAGCAACATCCTTCATCATTCCAGCGATTTTTCCATCCTTGATTTCATAAAACAACTGGCCACTGAATTGAAAGTTATACCGCTGCTGGTCGATGGAAAAAGAACTGTCTCCAATGATATAGATTCCTTTTTCCACATTTTTTATCATTTCATCCGGGGTCAGTTTTGTAACCGAGGGTTTCAGGGAAATATTGGGCATACGCTGGAATTGTACATCACTCCAGCTATCGGCATAACAACATCCATTGGATTCTCTTTCCCCGATGATATGCGCTTGGTCACGGATAGCCTGGTAGTTCACGAGGATACCATCTTTGATGATATCCCACTCTTTTGTTCCCACCCCTTCATCATCCCAGCCTACGGCACCCAGGGAGCCGGGTTGAAGTTTGTCCGCAATAATATTTATTTCCTTGTTTCCGAAATTAAAATTGCCGGATTTCCATTTGTCCAGGGTAAGGAAACTGGTACCGGCATAGTTGGCCTCATACCCCAGGACACGATCCAGTTCTGTTGGATGGCCGACTGATTCGTGTATCGTGAGCCACAAATTGGTTGGATCCAAAACCAGGTCATATTTTCCTGCCTCTACGGATTTGGCGCCTAACTTATCAGCCACCTGTGCCGTTCCCAACCGTGCATCTTCCAGCATATCATAGCTGTTCTTATACAGAGTGGTAATCCCTTTGATCTTATCGGCCTGCTTTGGAATGATATAATCATATCCCATTCCCATTGGTGCACTGAGTGAACTGCGCGTTTCAAATTTGCCCGTTTTTGCATCTATTTTTGTAATGGTAAATCTTGGCCAGATGCGATGTATGTCCTGATCAATATAGGAACCGTCGGTAGAAGCAAAATATTTTTGCTCATTGACAAAAAACAAAATCGAATTCATATAACTGGCGCCCCCTTTCATGGCTGCGTCGTTGACCGACAAGAGCAAATCCACTTTGTCTTTTATAGGCACTTCAAAGGCATTAACCTTCATCGGTGTTTTCCAGGAAACTTCCCCATAACCCTTTTGCGGTGCAAGCTGCACGGGTTCCGTCAACAATCGCGCGTTTTCTTTTGCAATGCTTACTGCTGTTTTCGCAGAATTGGCGATACTGTCTTTATCCATATGATCCGTCGCAGAAAAACCCCAGCAGCCGTTGGCGATCACCCGAATCCCTATCCCATAGGATTCAGTATTGATGATGTTTTCTACCTTATCCTCCCGGGTAACGACAAACTGTCTCAAATAACGTCCGATTCGTACATCGGTATAGGTGGCTCCCGCACTACGGGCCGCATTCATGGCCACATCGGAGAGTTCTTTTTTTAAGGCTGTATCACCCGTATGCCAGGGTTCATCCAAAGAAAGGGCTCGGGTAAATAAGGAATTCCGGGGCAAAAAGAGCGCACCCAGACCCATGCCGGTTGTCGAAAGAAAATCTTTTCTTTTCAAATGATGAGGGTATTAAAAATGAATAAATAAATTGAAAGACCGATAGATCAAATTAGGGATAATTTCCTTTCCAGCCACAAAAAACACCAACCACTCATAAAAATTATGAAAAAAAACAGGAGATCGCCTTTCCCTTTGTATGTTTTTCTCTCTGTTGATTTCTGTATTTCCTGCGTAGTAAAGGGGGCCCAATCCTTGGCCTCGAATACATACCATTCCTTATAACGATTTCCTGCATGCAGGGCTGGTTGCCAACCACTTTGTCTGGGCCAGTAGATTCCATTCCAAAGAGACAGGAGATTTTTTTGCTGACGAAGATAAAATGGAATCGTACCCATCTTGGGTTGGGGCGGATCGACGGTTGCGGCATCCAGTGTAATATGAATGGGCCGGTCTTTGACGGGAAAGGGTTCTTCCACCCATGCTTGCAGAAAGTCTGGTTTGTGTTTAGCGGTTTTTTGTATCAGGTAAGTCCAGAACCACCCATAATCCAGTTCCTTACCACCCAGACTCCATTGGAAGGTATTGGCGAGTGTTGTGCAGGCAATTTTACCCCTGCCGTAGAGCTGACTGCTCACCCGCACACGCCCCTCATTGTCTTTTATCAGTGGCTGCGTTCCTGGCTGGAAGCGGATTTCAGTACCATCCTTGTTTTCCGAAAAAAGGACGGATTTTGAGCTGTCATGGATTAAAAGTCGGAGTTGTTCGTTTGCCTTGGCCGAAAAATGGTGACAAGGAAAGGTTTGGTCGAAAAACATTTTTTTCTTCAAGACGGTGTCGACTCTTATCATCAGTCCCATTCCGTTTTCATTTACCTGACGGCGAACAGAAATTTGTTCTGCATCTGAAAGGGAGGCAAATGCGGACGCATCACACATTATCCAATCAAACTGTTGAAGAAGTGAATCGTTTAGCCGATTAAATTCTATGGGTGGTCGGTTTATAAAAGTTTTTTCAAAACGGTCCCGGCTGATACGGGTTCTTCGGGCTACTGCCATATGATTTTCGTTCAGCCACCGATCTAAAAATTTATTTTCAAAATCCGGATAGGAAGAAAGGATCAGCATATTCAACACAGATTGCGGTTGGACCGCAAAGGGCAAAGGCTCGGATTCCAAAACATTTTTTTCCTGACTTACCACAATCTGGTAGACGGATTTGCCCGTTTGTTTGGGTATGGTTTGCAGGGTAAAAGTTTGCTCCTTTCCAGAGGGACAGTTTACCGAATCCAAAGAAATACCGAAAGCATTCAGTCGAATGGTAATTTCCCGGGGATTGTTGTTCAAAAATCTTCCCTGAATGATCAGCGGTTGACCTGAATACAATCTTTCTCTCCAATGAATGTCCAAAAATCCCCGCTCCTTTTTTGGGGAAAGCCTGGTCTGCGTCGCTAAGGAATCTGCGTCCGATGCCTTGTCCCCCTTTGCCGGATTTTTTATCTGAAAGCCCATACCCCACAAACCCGTTACCGTCAGGACAGATGCAATACACCGGAGGCCAAACCTGGAACGGTTCCTTCGCCGGCGTTCCTGCCAGCAAAGGAAAGTAGCCGCAAGGACGCAAAGAACGGATATGGTAAGATTCCAGGGTGTCAAGGTGATTTTTTCAGATTTCTGAAATAATATTCTGACAATCCCTCCTTACCGGCATTTTCTACAGCGGAAGGGACTTCCGACAGGGGCTTGATTAGCTGCTGCAATGCGTTTTCAATGAGGACGATATCTTTATTTTCTGGAGACGAACCTTGTTCCAATGCACGAATGACTGCCTGAAAAGAGGCATAAGCCGGAAGATATTTTGAGGGATTTTCCATCGCTTTTTGGCGGAGAGTCGATCCGGATCCCTGCAAGATGGCAAGAATGCCTGCATCCCTTTTTCCGCCCGAATCAAGGGAAGGCAGAACCCCCAGCGCCGCCCGCAGTTCGATGAATGTTCCCCTATCATCGTGCGGCTTCTGCTGTTCCACTGAGCTTTGGATTTTGTCTTGCTCTCCCGTCAATCTCTTTGCCGGATCCAGGGGTGTGGTTTTGAGACCGGTTTTCGCCACATACACACGGGACTTTTGCTGAAGATCTTTTAAAAGCCGCAAGGCTTTGTATTCATAGGGCAATGCAGATTCGGGATTGAAAGTTCTCAGTTGTAATTCTGCATTCCACATCTGTGTGAGCGTGGCCCTGAGCTGATCCTTGGTTTCTTTCTCGAAGAAACTGGCGTCTTCGGCGTTATCGTGTTTGTCGGTGTAAGCGTCCATTACCAAACCGGCATTGCCGAAATTGGCTGGATTGCCTACGCGTTGCTGATTTTCGCCGCCTGGTTCACCGGATTCATCCTCTTCACCCAAAAACTTGCCGTACCGGAGCCGCAACATTTTCTGGTCCACGCCCAGATCGGCGGATTTGTTTTTATAAGCTTCCGTGCCGAGGTTGTGCCGATCAGTAATGAGTTGTTGTGTTTCCAGAATTATCTGACGCTCGCTTCTGAAGTACTCCGGCTTTACACTTAATCCGCTAAGGGACAGTCCGGCACTCATGAGCTCAGCCGTATCTGCCAGGGAGACAATAAAAATACCTGATTTTTTTTCCTGGTCATGATTGTCCTTGGCATGAATGTAAAAATAAAGTTCATCCCCTGGGATCAAGCCCATTTTCCCCAGGTCCAGGATTTTTTTTAGGATATAGAGCGTATCCATCGCTTGAAAGGATTCATTGAACGGAATTTGTTTTTCGGTAAATTTTACGGCTTCCCCATTCCCGCGCGATATTGTGGCAACAATGCCTGCAGAGCGGACTCCGTAGTCGTCGCGTATAGTTACCCGTAACGGAATCTGTTCGCTCATACCATATTCCAGCACTGTTTTGGATTTGGGTGATTCGACGTCTATTTCTGGGTATAGATCCTTTATCATTTCCATTTTATAGTGATCAGAAACTTGAGAATCTATGATCAGCTGATAAAATCCGGAGGATCGCAGCATCTTTTGAAAAGCCCAGGTTGTCGAATCCCCTTTATTGGGTTGGAGAAAGATCTTCTGTGAATCGTTGAAAATAAACCCCAGTCCGCTGACCGGTTGATCGGTTTTTACTTCCCAATCCATGAGGGATCCCTCTTCAGACAGAATATCCGCTTCTTCCTGAAGACGGGAGTGTTTGCGGGTATAGGAGGGCGGTGTAAGGCGAATGTGCAATGCGCGGATGGTAGCCATTGGACGCAGCGGCTGCTCAAATGAAATTTTTTTATGAGTGAAGTCTGGAGTAGGTGAGGAAAAAAAATAATAAATTCCTTCTGCCAGTAAACAAAGGAGTAGAACTTCCACAAAAACTACCCCGGCTCGTTTAATATTGGGAGGAAACACTATGTTTTGATATTCCGTTTGCAGCGCCCGGCTTATTTTTACCCATTGCATTTCTTGTAAGGAACCCTGAGACCAGGTACGGGATAACAAGAGGCCCGCACTTTCTTCCATGGAAGGATAGTGAGCGTCCAGATAGTGGGTAATATCTTTTTGGGTAACCCGCCAGGAATCAGAAAAAAACAACAAACCGGCCAGAGCCAATAGAAACAGGGCAGCGATCCATGCATAAGAAAAATGAAAGAACAGGTGTAAAATTTCGCCCAACCCCCCGCTGATGGCCAGAGCTAAAATGGCCAGGGAGATCCAGGAGGTAAACGTCCATTTCCGCCGCAGCTTCTCTAGGATTTCTTCCGGGTTTTCATTCATGAGTGACCTTCTTTAAGTTCCATGATAAAAATCTTTCCAGACAGAAAACAAAAAACAAGAAAAACCAGCATATGCCTTTTAAATCCTTATGCTGAAATATTTTTTCACCCGGCTTCAGGTTGTCCGCTTCAAGTACCGGCGCAATCTGGGCGACATTAATTATTCGCCGGTCATTCATTAGATCTAGGGTTGTCCAGTTTTGCGGATATAAAAGTTGCAAAATAAACTGCGGGAAATAAGCCGACCAGGGCAGATCGTTCCAGTCGGGATCAATCCGACTAAAAAATGAATAAACGGGCGCATCTTTTTTTTCGCCTGTCAACAAAGGTCGGCCATATCCGTCCGTCCAGATCGTTTCGGAACTGCTGTCTTTTCCAGCCAGCACCATCCGGGAGATCGAATTTTCTGATCCCTCCCGGCGATGAGCGGGATAGATCCAGCTATGGACGGTGACAGCTGTCCCCGAACTATACCGAAATGTATTTTTGGGATGAAGCCGATCAGGCATCGGCGTATCCGACAACCAGAATATCCAGTCCGGATTTTGCAGCACAGAATCTTTTTGATCTGTTCTGATAATCTTCAAACGCCGATGGGTATAAAACCCGACGGCATCCAGCGCTGTTTGAAGATATGCAGCATCCGGACTTCCTTTGGGGCTGAATATCTCAACCATCATCGTACTGGAATCCGGCACCATTTGTTGGACGGAAGTCCCGGCAGCCAAACTGTCTTTGTGTAAAAGAACCGGCTGAAACCAGGTCCCTAAATTCCAACTATGTCCGGTGAATACCCGCAGGCTATCGGTGGGTGTTGTATAACCCGAAGAGATCCAGGAAGAATTCGTATCCGGTGTTTCCAAAACGGTCCAAATGAGGTTCAGGGAAAGTGTTGGGCGACTTCCCGAAAAACGGTTGAGCTTGTTGCCGGTAAAAACATACAGCGGCATGGTAGCGGGTATCCTTTGCTCTAATTTTTTCAGCAGTTCCCAGTATGAGGGCAAATAAAGTAGCGTCGTATCCTGGAAAGAAGTATCGATATCCGTCCATTGGGTTTTTGGAAAATCTTCTTCCAGCAAGTGTAGTTCGAATCCTGCTTTTAAGAGGGAGTCCACCAATGGCTGGTAAGGTCGGAACGAAAGGGCTGTCCTGTTTTTTTCAACAAGCACCCAACCTGCGTTTTTGCGAGAAGAAAACACCTGTTTCCAGATAGGGGAAGATAAAAATACGGCTGCCAGGACAATCCCCAGACAACGCAAAAACAGCAGCATCCGCTCACGGATTTTCAAACTACTGGACTGCGAAATGATATTTTCCCGAAGCAGCCGGATGCTGCCAATCTGGAGTGTCTTTCCCGAACGCCCCTTTGCCAAATGAATAAGAATGGGTATGATCATTCCCGTAGAAACCCACATCCATCTTGGTTCAGTGAGATAAAACAAAATTTATATGCTTAGTTGATTACGCTGATTGAGAAAGGCGGTTAAAAATTCTTCAATGGGTTGATCCATATGAACCAATCGGTAAAAGATATCCCAGTCCAGCAATTTCATGCGCAACTTATATAAATACTGATCCATATTTTCTTTGTATTCTTTAAAATGCGTGGTTCCCTCCATGCGGACCGTTTCCCCAGTTTCCAGGTCTCGCAGCGTCTGGTAACCTTGAAAATCCATTTCAAATTCATTCTTACCCATTAACTGAAAGACAAGAATTTCATTTTTCATCGCAACCAGTGATTCGATCAGATTCATTATTTCGCTGTGTTCTTCATATAAATCTGTGATGAATATCACCAGTTCCCTCTTGGCAATACCAGCAAAAATCTCTTTGTAATGCGCGGGTTTTGTAAATTTTCCACCCGGTTGAATGGACTCCAGCTGGTAATATATCCTTTCGAGGTGATGATTGTCTTTTTTTGCCGGAATGGAAAAGAAATGATTGTCCTCAAAGACATACAGTCCTACTGCGTCCTGTTGCTGATTAGCCAGATAAGCGAGGGAGGCTGCCAGATAGCGGGCGTACTCAATTTTTTTAATACCCAGATCGATATGATCCATGGAGGCACTGGCATCAATGATTATGCGTACAGAAATGCTGGAATCTTTTTCTGATTCCCGGATATAAAACCGGTCTGATCTGCCATACATTTTCCAGTCAAGCCACCGCAAATCGTCCCCTGGCTGGTAACTTCTGTACTGCATAAATTCCAGGTCAGCACCCCGGACACGGGTTTTGTGAATCCCGGACATAAATCCATCGACCGTCGTTTTCGCAGCGAGCGGAAGATTTTTCAGCGATAATATTATTCTGGGATCCAGGAGCCGGCTCATAATCAGCGTATACGGGTTTGTGGCCTTTCGACATGTTTAATCAACGCTTCCGTTATCTTATCGGTAGTAACCTGTTCGGCATCGGCTTTGAAATTGAGCAGAATACGATGCCGTAAGACGGGATAAGCCAGCGCCTGTATGTCTTCCATTAATACGGAGTACCTGCCTTTGAAGAGGGCCCGTGCCTTGGAAGTGAGTATTAAACTTTGACCGGCACGGGGACCTGCACCCCATTTCACCCACTGGCTTACCGGTTCTATGCAATCAGGTCCCGGTCTGGTTGCCCGGATCATCCGGCTTACATACTCTATTAAATCATCACTGATGTTCACTTCGCGGACCAGTCCCTGTAAAGTCAGGATTTCCGCGGCGTTGAGCACCGGCTGGATCAATATTTCTTCCTTACCGGTTGTACTGCGCAGTATTTCCGATTCTTCTTTTGCATCCGGGTATTGGATCCGAATATATAGGAGGAAACGGTCCAGCTGAGCTTCCGGCAGCGGATAGGTTCCGGCCTGTTCGATCGGGTTTTGAGTAGCCAGGATAAAAAAAGGGGGAGCCAGGGGATAGGTCTGTCCACCATAGGTTACTTCAAATTCCTGCATAGCTTCTAAAAGCGCTGACTGGGTTTTCGGGGGGGTCCGGTTGATTTCATCAGCCAGGATCATACTGGCAAATAAAGGACCCTTGTTGAATTTAAAAAAACGCCGCCCCGTTGCGTGATCTTCTTCCAAAATTTCAGTTCCAATGATATCGGTGGGCATCAGATCTGGAGTGAACTGAATTCTGCGAAAAGAGAGGTTTAAGGCCTGAGACATCGTTTTCACCAT
>JABDAN010000073.1 GCA_013289175.1 Bacteroidota bacterium | reverse complement strand
GCGACGGTGTTGGCTCAGAGTATTATCAGTGAAGGTTTGAAAAATGTCGCAGCAGGTGCCAACCCCATGGATCTGAAGCGCGGAATCGACAAAGCGGTCATCGCCGTTGTCAACAACCTGAAAGCACAGTCTCAGACCATTGGAAACGACAGCAAAAAAATTCAGCAGGTAGCATCTATTTCATCCAACAACGATGAAACCATCGGAAAGCTGATTGCCGAAGCGTTTGCTAAAGTCGGAAAAGAAGGTGTTATCACCGTAGAAGAAGCAAAAGGTACCGATACGACTGTTGACGTGGTAGAAGGTATGCAGTTTGACCGCGGTTATATCTCTCCTTATTTCGTTACCAACAGCGAAAAAATGGAAGCTGAATTGCAGAATCCCTACATTCTTATTTATGATAAGAAGATTTCTGCCATGAAAGATATTTTACACATCCTCGAAAAGGTTGCTCAGGGCGGTCGTCCTTTGCTGATCATTGCCGAAGACCTGGAAGGGGAAGCATTGGCTACTTTGGTGGTCAATAAGTTAAGGGGTACGCTGAAAGTGGCTGCTGTAAAGGCACCAGGTTTCGGAGACCGCAGAAAAGAAATGCTGCAGGATATTGCCATTCTGACCAAGGGCATTGTCATCAGCGAAGAACAAGGCTACAAGCTGGAAAATGCTGATCTCAGCTATCTGGGAACGGCTGCCTCTGTCACCATTGACAAGGACAACACTACCGTTGTTGGCGGAAAAGGTAAGAAAGAAGATATTACCGCCCGTGTAAACCAGATCAAGGCACAAATTGAAACCACAACTTCCGACTACGATAAAGAAAAATTACAGGAACGCCTGGCTAAACTAAGCGGTGGTGTTGCGGTATTGTATATCGGAGCAGCCACAGAAATGGAAATGAAAGAAAAGAAGGATCGCGTGGACGATGCCCTGCACGCAACCAGGGCTGCAGTGGAAGAAGGAATCGTTCCCGGCGGCGGTGTAGCTTATATCCGTGCCATTGAAGGTTTGGACAAGCTCAAAGGCGCTGCCAATGAAGACGAAACGACCGGTATCCAGATCGTGAAACGTGCAATCGAAGAACCGCTTCGCCAGATCGTTCACAATTGTGGAATCGAAGGTAGCATTGTCGTTCAGAAAGTAAAAGAAGGGAAAGCAGACTATGGATTCAACGCCCGCACAGAAGTGTATGAAAATCTCTTCAAAGCCGGTGTAATCGATCCGACGAAAGTTACCCGCATTGCCCTTGAAAATGCGGCTTCCATCGCTGGTATGTTGCTCACTACAGAATGTGTGGTAGCAGACAGACCCAAGAAGGAAGAAGCACATGTTCACCCAGGTGGCGGTGCACCCGGCATGGGCGGAATGGACTATTAATTCCAAAAGTTTCATAAAACAAAAAACTCCTGCTTATCAGGAGTTTTTTGTTTTTATAGATATTTATTCCCCGGCCAAGATCTCGGTCATCCCTTGATCTTTAAAGCCTGCAGTGTTTTGGGTCGCAGACTGAGGTCCGCAATGGTTTTTCTTTCGAGCAGTTTAAGGTTGGCATCCCGGACTTGAATGAGGACATCCCGCAGACCACAATGTTTTTCATCGCAGTTGGCGCATTTTTCGTAGAAATAAAGGCTTACACAAGGCAGTAGGGAGATCGGCCCGTCAATCAGCCGCATGACCGTTGCCAGGGTAACCTGGCCGGGATCCTTACCAAAAAAATAACCACCACCCTTGCCTTTTTTGCTTTCCAGGATTCCTGCTTTTTTGAGTTCAAGTAGGATATTCTCCAGAAATTTAAGCGGGATTTTTTTCTTTTTGGAAATCTCGGCGATGAGCACGGGTCCGTCTTTCTCCTTTTCCGAAAGATACATCAGTGCCTGAAACGCGTATTGGGATTTTTTTGAAAGCATAAGAGATATCCGTTACAAGATATATTTTATTTATAACAGTTCAACAGGGCAAAGGGTTGAATCCTGGGTACTGGAAGGCGTCGGAAGAGGGCGGAGAGAGCAGCCTTTTACCGCAGGCCAGCTGGTCAAAACCCCAACACGTCTTTCATTGTAAAAATCCCTTTTTTATGCCCGATATACTCTGCTGCCAACACCGCCCCGCTGGCAAATCCTTCCCGGCTATGAGCCGTATGGATGATCTGAATATCGTCAATTGGGGATTGGTATTTTATTTCGTGGGTGCCCGGAGCCGGATCCACGCGTTCGCTCAAGATGGGTAATTCGGAGGCATTGTCTCCCGGCCGGTTCACCCAATGGGTAAAAGACGGGATTGCCTGCATGATCTGTTCGGCCAGGGTAATGGCTGTACCACTGGGCGCATCTTTTTTTTGGGTATGGTGAATTTCCTTTAATTCAATGGCATATTCCGGATGGTTTGCCATGAGTGTCGCCAGCTTTCGGTTGAGTTCAAAAAAAATATTTACTCCGATGCTGAAGTTGCTGGCATATAAAAAAGCAGATCCATTTTGTTTATACAAGTTTTCAATTTCGGAATATTCCTTCAGCCATCCCGTAGAGCCACAAATTACGGGTACGGGCGTCTCTGCGCACCGGCGTAGATTCTCCAGAGCACTGGAAGGACCGGTGAACTCAATGGCCACTTCTGCCTTGGATAAATTTTCTTTTGTCATTTCCCCTCTGTTGTCCACATCTATTTTCAGGACAATATCATGCCCCCTGGCGGTGGCCACGCGTTCTATCGCCTTGCCCATTTTCCCGTATCCGATCAGTGCAATTTTCATCTGGAGTAAAGATATTAATTCATCGACAACCCGCGGGGTTTTGGCTTGTGAATATCAAAAGCCACCGTAACCCCTGCAACGGGGTTGATGCCCGGAATAAACATGGGTTTCAACTGAAAACTCAAATCACTGGACACATTAAAATCCTTCAGGTGTGCGTCTACGGTAGCATCGACGATATTCAATGCATAGAACAGGAGAAAAAATAACACGGAATAATCCTCATTCTTTCGAAAGCTGTCCCGGTAGGTGATGATGCCGTTTTGGTCATTGGTCGCAACAAAAGGTTGCAAGGGGGGCGCCACGGCTTTCAGACTATCGCCCGTACTGCCGTTGATGGTCACCACCAGGGCATACTGGCATTTGTTATACCATTCTTTGTTATAGAAATAGAAATATGCCGGGATGCCGAGAGCAGCATAAACGATCGGCACCTTCCAGTATTTTTTATTATACACCTGTCCGGCACCCGGAAGAATGGCCGAATACAGGGTCGCTTTATGGTATCTTTTTCTTTGAGCCTCCTGCAGGGAATCGGTGCTGGTGGGAGATTTTTTGCCCCTGTATACGGTGTCCTCCTTCTCCAAAGCAGAGTCGGACAACGGTTTTGGCAATACGGTATCTTTTTGCTGCGCACGGAGCCGCAGTGTAAAAAGGATGCCGGTAAAAAAGAAAATGAAAAATGCCTGCCGCATATGAGTGCTTAGTTGATCTGCACGCCGATCTGGTCCAGAATTTTATTTAGTTCCTGCAGGGAATAATATTCTATGCTGATGCTTCCGGATCCCTTGACACTGTGATTCAATTTGACCCGCGTGCTGAAATGCGTTGCTAAAGTATCTTCTATTTTTCTGTATGGCTCCGGTAGGCCGCCTTTTACAGATTCTTTAACAGCGGGTGGGGTTTTGTATAATTTGCGAACGAGTTCTTCGGTCTGCCTCACGGAAAGAGACCTGTTTTTTATTTCACGAAAAAGGTACAGTTGTTTGTCGACGGTATCCACATTGATCAATGCACGGGCATGGCCCATTGAAATCTCATTGTTTCGCAGGGCTATCTGGATATCGGGGGGGAGTTTGAGCAACCTCACATAATTGGCTACGGTGGATCTTTCCTTTCCCATGCGCTCGGAAACCTGTTCCTGCGTATAGTTCAGTTCATCCATCATCCGCTTATAACTCAGCGCCACTTCCATGGCATTCAGGTCTTCTCGTTGCAGGTTCTCCAGCAAGGCCAGCTCCAGCAGTTGTTGATCGTTGGCTTGCCGGATATAAACCGGAATATCCTTTAGTCCCGCCAGGCGTCCTGCGCGGTAACGGCGCTCACCGGATATGAGCCGAAATTTTCCGTTGGCCAGCCTGGCAACGGTCACCGGTTGAATGATATCATGCATCCGGATAGAAGCAGCCAGTTCCTGCAAGGCAGTCTCATCAAAATCTTTGCGTGGCTGTTTTGGATTGGTTTCAATCTGCTCCAGAGGGATGCGCAGTATGCCTGTAATATTTTCAGCAACGGATGGCCGCAGGTTTCCCGAGGCTGTTTTTAAATCGGCATCGATATTCTGCAATAGGGAGCGGATTCCTTTTCCGAGAGCTTCTTTATCTTTCTTATTCGGCGTCGTCATGATGGTTGATTCAATTTCAGTAGGCTATTCTAAAATGCGTTCTTCCTGACTCATCTTGGTCATATTGTTTTTCTGCAGCACTTCCTTGGCTAGATTCAGGTAATTCATAGCGCCTTTACTGTATGCATCGTATAAAATAACCGGCTTGCCCACGCTGGGAGCTTCGCTGATTTTGGAATTCCGGTGAATGATGGTATTAAAAACAATTTCATCAAAATGTTTCCGCACTTCACTGACTACCTGATTGCACAGCCGCAGCCGTCCATCATACATCGTCATCAGAATTCCTTCTATGGCCAGATCCGGATTTAAACGGCTCTGCACAATTTTTACCGTATTCAGCAATTTTCCAAGCCCTTCCAAGGCAAAAAACTCTGTCTGTACCGGGACGATAACAGAGTCGGCGGCCGTCAGTGCATTGACGGTGATTAGGCCAAGAGAGGGGGAACAATCAATGATGATGAAATCATAGTTCTTCCGCAAGGGCTCCAGGATATTTTTCAATACACTTTCGCGGTCTGGATAATTGATCATTTCTATTTCCGCGCCCACCAAATCAATGTGGGAGGGAATGAGATCCAGGTTAGGGACTTCGGTCTTCAAGACCACGTCTTTTCCCTGGGCCTGGTTTACCATGCAGTCATACAAACTCTGGGTGATATTGTGCAGATCAAAACCAACGCCGGTTGTACTATTGGCCTGGGGATCGGCATCTACCAGCAGGGTTTTGAATTCGAGTACAGCAAGGCTGGCCGCCAGATTGATAGCCGATGTAGTCTTTCCCACACCCCCTTTCTGATTCGCTACCCCGATAATTCTTGCCATATTCCTTTTTAGTTGTTTTGTTTCAACACGATTTTACCAAACTCAATGCCAGCCAACGCCGTACCGGTTCCTTTTTGGCGCTTGCCCCACTACAGTCATGGCGACAATGGGGGTGAAAGTACAAAAATACCCCTCCTTTTCACCAGCTGACGGGTAAAAATACAAACTTGTAAGCCTAGTTCTGAAAAATAGCCATTCGGCTTACCTTGCAACCCCATGTATCTTATTATTTCAGGCACGAACCGGAAAGATAGTTTTACCCTGCGCATCGCCGAAATCTATCAGTCTATATTGAAAAATAGAAATTTAGAAACCCATATTCTTTCACTGGTGGGACTTGATTTACTGGAACGCAACGCCTCTGTACTGGATCTGGAAAAGAAATGGCTTTTGCCCGCAGAGAAATATATTTTCGTCAGTCCCGAATACAACGGAAGTATTCCCGGGGTCCTAAAATGCCTGATCGACGTGTCCGACACCCGGAAGGTTTGGAAAGGGAAAAAGGCTTTACTCACGGGTGTTTCCACCGGAAGGGCGGGCAATCTGAGGGGAATGGACCACCTAACGGGTATCATGCATTTTGTCGGAACGGCTGTTCTTCCGAACAAACTTCCTATTTCTATTGTTGACACCCTGTTCAAAGAAGGAGCATTTGTTCACCAGGAAACCATTCGGCTGATCGAGCAACAGTTGGATGAATTCATACAGTTTTAGTGTAAAATAATTATCAACATGCGTAATGCAGGTTTTATCTGGATCGTGGCTTTGTTGATGGCAGCCATTGACTTTTATGTTTTTCAGGTCGTCAAAATGCTTTGCCAGGGATCATCCTCCCGGACCAAATCAATCATTTTTACCACTTACTGGACGGTTTCGATCGCCATCATTATTTTATTCATTTTTCTTCCTTTTTTCAATACCGATCGCTGGCCAAAAAATCTCCGCAATTATTTATTTGCCACCATCGTTGGATTTTTCTTTGCCAAACTCTTGGCAGCCGTATTTTTTCTGATTGATGATGTACGTCGCCTAATCCAATGGGCTGTGGGAAAAATATTTTTCCGCAATACGGAAGGGGATGCTGAAAATGAAGGGATTTCCCGTTCGGTTTTTTTGAGCTGGTTGGGAATCGGGATCGGGGGCAGCCTCATCACTTCACTGATCTATGGGTTTTCCAATAAATACGATTACCATATTCGCCGTGTACCCCTGCAGTTTGACAACCTGCCGGCTGCGTTTAAGGGGCTGAAAATTATCCAGATCTCCGACATTCACTCCGGTAGTTTTGATAATAAAAAAGCGGTAGAAAAAGGAGTGCAGAAAATCCTTGATCTTCAGCCCGACCTAATTTTATTTACTGGAGACCTGATCAACGACCGGGCAACGGAAATGATGGGGTATGAAGAAGTATTCGGTCGCTTGAAAGCACCAATGGGCGTGTATTCAACACTTGGCAATCACGATTATGGCGATTATGTCAAATGGCCTTCCCAGGAAGCACGCGACCAAAACATAGAAGACTTGAAAGGCATTCAGGCCGTGATGGGATGGCGACTGCTGATGAATGAACATGTGGTATTGGAAAGAGATGGTCAGCAGATCGCCCTGATTGGTATAGAAAACTGGAGCGCCAAAGCCCGGTTTCCTAAGCACGGAAAAATGTGGGAGGCTTACCCGGGTTCGGAGAAATATCCTTTTAAAATTTTAATGAGCCACGATCCCAGCCATTGGGATGCGGAAGTGAGGCCCAAATATGGGGATATAGACCTTACCCTTTCAGGTCATACACATGGGATGCAATTCGGTATTGAAATTCCAGGATTCAAATGGAGTCCGGTAAAATATGTTTATGACCGCTGGGCCGGTCTCTACGAAGAAGGAAAGCAAAAATTATATGTGAACCGGGGATATGGATTTATCGGTTACCCGGGAAGGGTAGGGATCCTGCCGGAAATAACACTGATTGAATTGGTATAATTCAAGGAAGCTTGGAAAGTAATTAATAAGCTGTTAAAAAATAAATGTAGGCTACCAAATCCGGAAATTAAACGTTTCGTTTGCATTCAAGTCTTTCAAATCAAAACAACTTATGAAGAAATCGGGATTTTTAATTTTCGGCGTTTTATTTTTTTTCGCTTCCCAAACAAAGGCACAAAGTCTGCACATTGGAGTCAAGGCCGGCGTGAACCTGGCAGAAATTAACGGACGTTCATTTTCGGGTGGATTTCAGGCAGGCTTCTCGGCAGGAGGTTTTGTAGAATTGGGTATCAACAGCAATTGGACGCTCCAGCCAGAGCTTTTGTATACCCAAACCCGGGCGACCACCAGCTCGGAATTTCCTTACGCTTCCAATCCCCAGTTTTATGGGATTCCCAACCGGACCGTTTCCTTGAATTATATCAATATTCCAGTACTGATTTCTTACAAAATCTTGCCCGTCCTGAGCATACAGGCCGGCCCTTCTCTTGGAATACTGTTGAGTACCAGCCAAAATATCATGACCAACAATGCCAATGCTTTCAAAACAACGGATTTGCTGGCCGTCATCGGCGCCCAGGTAAACCTGGGAAAAGTAAAATTTGGTGCCCGTTACTCCTATGGACTGGCAGAT
The DNA here is from genome assembly GCA_013289175.1 of Bacteroidota bacterium. Lineage (GTDB taxonomy): Bacteria > Bacteroidota > Bacteroidia > Chitinophagales > Chitinophagaceae > Puia. Next base: position 8,012 of record JABDAN010000073.1, on the reverse strand, counting down.
ATTTCAGCAGTGACACCTTCAGATACCTGGACGAATCAAAATATCCAGATTTACATGGGTTTGAGAATATTTTAGTCACCAGCAAATGCCCGAATCAGGAGGCGACTGCCAAAACTGCCGTGTTTGACCGCATTTTTTCTGTTTATGGGATGGCATCTTTCCCTACCCGTTTGACCAGTCCGGCTGATGAGGACTGGCCCCAAACTTGAGCATAAGGGGTTCTACCATAAAAAGATAGGATAATACCCAAATGGGTGTTATTTTGTCACCTCTTTGTAGTTATGAACGAAAAACTTTTTTTCCAGCGAAGCGAACAGGATATGGATTTCATGCCCATCATCCCGATCAATGAAACAGAACACGATAATCTTGCCGATAAAGAAATTCCCCAGGAAATTCCCATTTTGCCGCTGCGCAATACGGTACTCTTTCCGGGTGTGGTGCTACCCATCACGGTAGGAAGAGATAAAAGCATCAAAGCCGTGCATGATGCTTATAAGACAGACAAACTGATCGGGGTTCTGGCTCAAAAGGACAGCAGCGTGGAAGATCCTTCCTTTCAGGAACTGGTTGAAGTGGGAACCATTGCGCGCATCATCAAAGTGATTAAAATGCCCGACGGGGGAACCACGGTCATTTTACAGGGGAAAAGGCGTTTCAAAGTCGGCTCGATCCTTACGGACGATCCCTATTTTAAAGCACAGGTAATCCTGCTTCAGGAAGAAGAGGCGCCCAAGGACCAGGATTTTGAAGCCTATATTTCAAACATCAAAGACCTGGCTTCCCAGATCATACAGCTTTCTCCCAACATGCCGACCGAAGCTTCCATTATTTTAAAAAATATTGAGAATCCTTCCTTTCTTATCCATTTTATTTCCAGCAACCTCAATTCGGAACTGACCGAGAAGCAGGAGTTGCTGCAAACCGATCATATAAAATCCCGGGCAGATTTACTGATGCAGCTGCTGCAAAGAGAATTGCAGTTCGCTGAACTCAAAAATAAGCTCACCACCAAAACAAAAACAGAACTCGACAAACAACAAAGAGATTATTTTCTCCAACAACAGCTCAAGAGTATCAAAGATGAGCTGGGTGGCGACAGCAATGAACGCGAACTGCGGGAAATGCAAAAAAAAGCAGAAACAAAAAAATGGCCGGCTTCGGCGAAAGATATCTTCAAGAAGGGCATTGAGAAACTGGAAAGGATGCATCCCAGCACACCAGACTATTCCATCGTATACAACCATCTTGACCTGATGTTGGATTTGCCTTGGAATGAATACACCGACGATCTCTATGATCTCAAAAAAGCTGCGAAAGTCCTGGATCAGGATCATTATGGAATGAAAAAAGTGAAAGAAAGGATCCTGGAATATCTGGCAGTACTCAAACTGAAAGGAGATATGAAATCACCCATCCTTTGTTTTGTGGGACCGCCTGGTATTGGGAAAACTTCCTTGGGCAAAAGCATTGCATCGGCCATTGGGCGCAAATATGTTCGCATCAGCCTGGGCGGTCTACACGACGAAAGTGAAATCCGGGGTCACCGCAAAACTTATATCGGAGCGATGCCTGGCCGGATTCTGCAGTCGCTAAAAAAAGCCAGATCTTCTAACCCGGTCATGATCCTGGATGAGATTGACAAAGTGGGTACAGACTTTCGCGGAGACCCGACTTCTGCCTTGCTGGAAGTACTGGATCCTGAGCAGAACAACACTTTTTATGACAACTACTTGGAGCAGGAATATGATCTGAGCCGGGTCTTATTTGTTGCCACGGCCAATGACATCGGTCATATCCAACCTGCTTTGCGAGACAGAATTGAGATCATCGATCTGAGCGGATATGCGGTGGAAGAAAAAGTGGAAATTGCCAAACGTCATCTCATTCCCAAGCAGCAGGAAGCACATGGTTTGAAAGGACATGCCATTAAGCTTTCGGATAAAAATCTTGTGAAGGTCATCTCAGATTATACCCGGGAAAGTGGAGTGCGCGAACTGGACAGGCAACTGGCTTCTATCATGCGGTATGAAGCCAAGGAATTTGCGTTGAAATCCAGACTCAAAGCTTCCATCACCGAAAAAGACATCGAAAAAGTATTGGGCAAACCCCGATACAGCAATGATCTCTACAAAGTAGCCAATATGCCCGGTGTGGCCGTAGGACTTGCCTGGACCTATGTCGGTGGAGATATCCTTTTTATCGAAACCAGCATCAGTGAAGGCAAGGGCGAACTGAAACTCACGGGGAACCTGGGAAATGTTATGAAGGAGAGCGCTACCACCGCACTGACTTACCTGCAGTCCAATGCAAAAAAATATGGACTGGATACAGAAATTTTCGCCAAAAAAACCCTCCATATCCATGTGCCCGAAGGCGGTACGCCCAAAGACGGGCCCAGTGCCGGCATAACCATGATGAGTTCACTGGCTTCGGCCATTACGGGCAAAAGAGTGAAACCCTATCTGGCGATGACCGGTGAGATCACGTTGCGTGGCCAGGTTCTTCCCGTGGGTGGCATCAAAGAAAAAATTCTCGCAGCCCGCAGAGCAGGAATAAAAGAAGTGATTCTCTGTTGGCAGAACGAAAAGGATATCAGTGAGATTGACTCCAATTTCATCAAGGGATTGAAATTCCATTATGTGAAAACGATGCAGCAGGTCCTGGATCTGGCCCTGGTGGAAAAATAATCGCAGAGGTATGGAGGTGTCAAGGCAACATTCCATCCATTTTTTTCAAACAGAAACTTATTCGGCCTTGGGCTGTTCAAATCAGGATTAACAGGTCTTTCACAAACGGCGATTAAACCATTGCATGGCCCTTACGTTATATATACAACCACAAAGATTTTCATGTTGGTTGTTTTAAGGGTTAAAAAAAGTTCCTCCATGTCTATGGAGGAATTCTTGTTTTATACCAACCCATGTCCTGATCAGCGCTCCAATTTAATTTGCCTTAGCTGTCTTTTTTGAATCAGGCAATGGAAACCACTTCCTTGTTTTTAGCTGCCGAAAATGCCTCCATGGGATGCAGGCCCAGAACTTCAAACATCTGATGATCTTCTTCGAAGGATGGATTGGGTGTTGTCAGCAGTTTCTCCCCTGCAAAAATGGAGTTGGCGCCAGCCATAAAACAGAAGGCCTGCTCGGAAACACTCATTTCTGAGCGTCCGGCGCTCAGGCGAACCATACTGCGGGGCATCAGGATGCGGGCCGTGGCAATCATCCGCACCATATCCCAGATGTCCACTTTCGGATTATTTTCCAAGGGAGTGCCTTTTATGCGCACCAGGGCATTGATGGGTACCGATTCGGGATGCTCGGCCAAGGTGGCCAGGGTTTTAAGCATCTCAATCCGATCCTCATGGGTTTCCCCCAACCCGATGATTCCTCCACAGCAAACACTGATTCCGGCTTTTCTCACGTGGCCGATCGTATGGAGACGTTCCTCATAGGTGCGGGTGGTGATGATTTCTTCATAATATTCCGGGGAAGTATCCAAATTGTGGTTGTAGGCATAAAGTCCCGCTTCGGCCAGTCTTTCGGCCTGATTGGCAGAAAGCATTCCCAGGGTGCAACACACTTCCATACCCATGGCATTTACTCCCTTTACCATGTCCAATACCCGTTCAAAATCCCGGTTGTCGCGGATTTCACGCCAAGCTGCCCCCATGCAAAAACGGGTAGATCCGGCATCTTTGGCTTTCTGGGCATATTCCAGCACTTCCTGGATCTGCATAAGGGCATGCACCTTTACATCCGTATGATAGCGGGCTGCCTGTGGACAATAGGCACAGTCTTCTGAACAACCGCCCGTTTTCACAGAAAGCAGGGTGCAAACCTGCACCTCGGCCGTATTGTTAAAAGTCCGGTGAACGGAGGCCGCGCGGTAAACGAGTTCCAGCAGGGGCAGGTTGTAAATTTCTAAAATTTCTTGGGTTGTCCAGTCATTTCGTGTCATGGTTCTTAATTGAGCGCGCCTGGTTATAAATGGTAACTGAAATTCGTTTTGGGAGTGAGTGCCAGTAGGGTTTCATACATGAGCAGTATGGTTTGTTCGATGTCTTTGCGGTTCAACATTTCCACCGTGGTATGCATGTACCGCAGGGGAATGGAAATCAAAACCGAAGGACAGCCTTCGTTGGCATAGGCGAAGGAATCGGTATCGGTCCCGGTACTCCTGGAGACGGCCCGAAGTTGGACAGGAATATTTTTTTTTGCAGCCTGGTCACGCACAAAGGACAGCAGGAGGTTGTGCACCGCCGGACCAAAAGCCAGCGAAGGCCCCTTGCCGCAGGTGATGTCTCCCTCCACAATTTTATTGACCATGGGTGTGGCGGTGTCATGGGTCACATCGGTGATGATGGCGATATCGGGCTTAATCCGGCGAGCAATCATTTCTGCTCCGCGAAGGCCCACTTCCTCCTGTACCGCATTGACGATGTACAGGCCATAAGGCAACTTTTTTTTATTTTGCTTGAGCAGTCGGGCAACTTCGGCAATCATAAACCCTCCTATGCGGTTGTCAAAAGCGCGGGCGATGAGTGTATCATAGGCCAACTCGTCAAAACCATCCTGATAGGTAACCACCGACCCGGGATGGATTCCCAGTGTTTCGATTTCTTTTCGGTTGCGCGCCCCACAATCCAAAAACAGGTTGTCCACTTTTGGGTTGATTTCTTTGGCGTCCGGATTACTCATCCGGGTATGAATAGCCGGCCATCCAAAAACTGCTTTCACCGGACCCTTGGTTCCGTGAATGATGACCCGTTGTCCGGGGGCTACCTGATGATCCACGCCGCCATTTCTCTTCAGGTACATCAGGCCTTCTGGATTGATATAATTCACAAACCAGCTGATCTCATCAGCATGGGCTTCGATCACCACGCGAAATTTTGCTTCCGGGTTGATTACGCCCACCGCCGATCCGTAGGCATCGGTGATATGAGTATCGATGAAGGGTTTTAAATATTTCAGCCATATTTTTTGACCACCACTTTCAAAACCCACGGGGGAGGGTGTATTGAGATAATTTTTCAGGAATTCAAGGGAAGTAGGGGTAAGAATCGTTTTTTTTGAAGAAACGGGACCGCTGGCTTTGGCCATGAAATTATTTTAGGGCCAAAAATAATCAAATTGGCAGTATCGCCATCAGCAAACCTGAAAGCATCATCAGTCCGTCCAGTACAAAATAATAGAGATAATCGGAAACGCTGTGTTTAGCCCGGGTATAGATGGCAAAAAGGATGATGCCCGGAACCAGTAAGGTGATCACGGAGATTAGGGAGAGATGAGAAAACAAGAGACCTACAGTAAAAACAACAAAGGCGACCATAGAAAAAACAAACAGCCGATCGACGCCCGTTTCATCAAAATAGTTGACCATGCTGCGTATGCCCTCTTCTTTATCATTGGCCCGGTCACGGTAGTCGAATATGATGCATATGCCGTAAATGAGAAAAAACCGGCTGGCACCAAACCATTTCATCTCGTGGTTAAAATGTTGACCTGCAATAAAAACTGGAAGGATGGCAGTCACGTATGACCAAACGGTCGCAAGAAAAATTGTTTTACCAATGGCTACCTGTTTGAGAAAACGAAAAAAAGGCAGGGGAATTTTCGGGGCGGAGTACAAGAAAGTCAGCAGGGTCGCAAAAAAAAGTGCAAACCAATGTTGGCGCAGCTTATAAAAAAAGATCACCGATCCAACCACCCCCGCAAAATAAAAAAGCAAATGGGTGTTTTTGTGGTGGTGGGACCAAACCGTGCGTTCGGAGGCAGTTTCAGACAGGGGGGTCAGGTACCAATGAAAATTGTAGCTGCAGATGGTAGCAAAAAAAACAAACCAGTAATAGTCGGTTGAAAAACGCAGGTGCAACAAATAGCTGCTTTGCCAGGTCATGAGAACCGCGCAAAGAGAAATGTATAAGCTACTAAAAAGAAAAAAATCGAAAGCCTTCCGAATCCAAGCCAAAATTCTCAGAATTATTGATATATTATAACTTTTCCTGTCGTTACGGTGTCACTGTGATTGAAATTCTGATCAATCAGTACAAACCGGAAATCGCAGGTATCGTTTTCGCCGTTGATGCCATATTCCAAATCAGCCCAGAATAAGGTAGCAGTGAATTCACCCTTGGGATCGTTGGGAATTAAAGGCAGGCGGGTCGGAAAGGTATCTCTCGGATCGGCCACATAGGACTGATTATACCGCCTGCGGATGATTACCAGAGAATCTCCGGAAACATTGCTGTTTTTTTGAGTAAATGTCAAGACAGCCTGAAAATCCCGTCCGTCATTGTAGACCGCATTGTTGTAGGATTTTAATCCGATCGTCGGGCCCAGTGAACTGTTGTTTTTACTGCATCCGACGGCGATAAAAAACATGATCAATAAAACGGACAGCCTCGAATTCATGAATTTGATTTGGACAGCACAAATTAAAGGATTTTGGCGAAATGCTTTAGTATTGCACCAGTTAAACTTTCGTTTTTATAAGTTCATCCTGCATGACGGATTCTAATCATCAATCATCCTTTTCTCAATACGAAAAGATCTTTGCGGGGTTGCCCGGAGATTTCCAAGTCAGCGCACTGGAGACATTCAAAAAACAATGGGCGGGAAATGACGTGTACCGGGCCTTCGCTTCCCGGTTCTGCGCTTCGCCGGACCAGGTCAAAGATTTCAGGCAGATACCCTTTTTGCCGGTCTCTTTTTTCAAAACCACCCCTGTAAAAACCGGTGATTTTCAGCCGGAGATAATTTTTGAAAGCAGTGGCACCACCGGAGAATCCCCCGCCCGTCACTGGGTGAAAGACAAGAAATGGTACCGTGAAAGTTTCGTTAAAGGGTTTACATATTTTTATGGTGACCCCACTCAATATTGTATCCTCGGTCTGTTACCCGCTTACCTGGAAAGGACCGGATCCTCTCTGGTTTTTATGGTTCACGAACTCATTGAACTGAGCGGCCAACCCGACAGCGGATTTTACCTATATGATTTTGAGAAACTCAACAGTACTTTACAAAAACTTGAGCAGGATCAACAAAAGACCATTTTAATCGGGGTAAGTTTTGCATTGCTGGATTTCGCAGAAACCTGCCCGACCAGTCTTTCTCATACGATCGTGATGGAGACCGGGGGCATGAAGGGAAGGAGGGAAGAGATCACGCGCAGCGCACTGCACGAGCAGTTGAAAAAAAAGCTGGGGGTTACCGATATCCATTCCGAATACGGAATGACGGAGCTTTTATCCCAGGCTTATTCTTTCTCCGATGGAATATATCAGCCCGTACCCTGGATGAAAATGCTGGTTCGGGAAGAAGACGATCCCCTCTCGATCCAGGAAAGTGGGGAAGGATTGTTGAACATCATTGACCTGGCCAACCAAGATTCCTGTTCATTTATAGCTACCGATGATGTCGTGAAACTATATGAAGATGGAAGGTTTGAAATTTTAGGCAGAATGGATAACAGTGATATCCGGGGGTGCAGTCTTCTGACTGTCTAAGGATATTCAATGTGGATCAGTCCTTCGCAGGCAACCCTGCATTTTTTCTCGTGGCTTTCAGCGGCCAGTTCAATGAGTCGGATGGTGTTGAATCCATGTTCAGGCTTTACTTTCAGCACCTCCGAATAACGGATCGTCTGGTAGAGGTCATCATAAAACCGTCCATAATTTCCAGCCAGCGATGGATATTTTTCCCGAATGATTTCTCCATTGACCTCCGTATGCAGTAGTCCGTAATATTCCTCCGACTCTTTTCCCCAATATAAACCGGTAGGCAGTATTCCCTTACGCAGAAGGACTTCTTGCGGATCCTCTCCGTATTTCAGAAAGGAACCCAAACGGCCGTGAATGGAATAACGAGGGCCAAGCTCACGGACAAGCATACCCGATTTTAATATAACTTTTGTAAAATCATAGTCCAGCCAAAGTTCAAAATAATCGGTTGTCCTGGCATGCGGACGCTGATTTCGAATGTCCGCCGTCACGTATTTCGGCAATCCAA
>JABDAN010000072.1 GCA_013289175.1 Bacteroidota bacterium | reverse complement strand
ATATGAAAACGGGGACAATCCGGAAATTGTTCTGCAATATCCTGCATTGATCAAACAAGTTACTCCCGGCACGGTTAAATCAGCGGCCAACTTATATCTGAATGAGAAGAATTTTATAAAACTTCTTTTAATTCCGGACTAATCCGGCAGACCGGATATTTTATTATGGATCCTTTGGGTCGAAAAGGCCTCTTTTAATAAAAAGAGGCCTTTTTTTTGGCACGCGCGCTTTTCATTTTTTTCTGTTGGAGCAAATTCGTTGTCTTATCCCGAGTGGAATGGAAAGGACTTTTTAGATCCTTCGGGTGGAAAGAAGCCTGGTCTTAATGGAAACTCTAGGATTTTGCCTCGACAAACAGTGCTTTTAGTTCTTCAGCGTCTTGCGGTTTCATTTTGCCGCCCAGTATCAGTCGGAGCTGTCGCCTGCGCAGTGCGCTATCATATAATCTTACTTCTTCTTCCGTTTCCGGATGCAGGTGGGGCACCGCAACCGGTTTTCGATCCATGCCCAATGATACAAAAGTGTAATAGGCTTCGTTGCTTTTGTATCGTTGTTGGTTGACAAAATCCTCTCCCCAAACATTCATGTGCACTTCCATGGAAGTGCTAAAAGCCCGGGTAATACTGGCGTGGATATGAACGGCGTTGCCGAGTTTAATGGGATTCTCAAACGATATATTGTCTACCGAAGCGGTAACGACTGGAGTATTGCAGTGTTTGCCTGCACAAAGGGCTGCTGCAATGTCCATCCAGTACATCAAGCGGCCACCCATTAAGTTGCCAAATACGTTGGTATCATTGGGAAGAACCAATTCCGTCATGATGATTTTGGAGTCTGCCGGAGTTTTTGCCATGGTAGAAATTATTTTAAATTGAATGAAGCGTGTTCCTAAATGATGTACTGTTCGCAACCTTCCAGGTATTTATCGTCTATATCTGCTCCGATGCCGATCGACTCCGGTAGCTCCAGGAAAAAACCATTGAATTGAACACCGCCACGAACCGGATCTACCCGATGACCCAGCAGGCAGGTATCCATGTCGTAAAACTGAATGTTGGTTTGCGACATGGCATAGTGAGCAAAGGCGGTCAGCGCCAAACGACTTTCCAGCATGCCCCCCATCATACAGGGGACAGAGTTGGATGCACAGACCTGATTTATTTTGAGGGCTTCGGCAATACCGCCTGATTTTGAAAATTTTATATTGATATAGTCACAAGCCCCAGCCTCTATCAATCGCTCAGCATCGTGGTGATTGAAAACGCTTTCGTCGGCCATAATTTTTATAGGAGAGATTTTGCGAAGTCCGGGCAAGAGCCGGTCGTTGAACTGCCGCATCGGTTGCTCGCAAAATTCAATATCCCAGGCTCCCATTTTAACCAAGACCTCTTTGGAAGTTTCAAAATCCCAACCCTGGTTGGCATCCAGGCGCAGACGAATGGAATCTCCTACCGCCTCCCGGATTTTTTGCACGCGCAAGCAATCCGTCTTGGCGTCCTTGCCGAGTTTTATTTTGATGATCCGTACGCCCCTGGTTTTAAATTCGACTGCTTTCGCAGCCATTTTTTCCGGATCATCGATCCCGATGGTCAGATCTGTCTCCAAGGTCTTCCTATTTCCCTTCAGATATTGAAAGAGGGGTAGTCCGGCATGTTGAGATGCCAGGTCATAAAGGGCCATATCGAAAGCACTTTTGACCGTTGTGTTAAAGGCGGTAAAATCATCCAGCTCCCGCAGCCGGCCTTCCAGATCCAGGGCATCTTTGTCTTTCCATAATTTGGCAAAATCCTTGGCCATCTCATAACAAGTGTTCTGGGTTTCGCCGACGATCATGGGAAAGGCAGAGCATTCACCGACCCCGGTAAGGCCCTCATTGGTTTCCAGGCGAATAAAAAGATTCTGTGCATGGTACATGGTCCCTGTTGCGATCCGGAAGGGATGCATGGGAATGGAAAGCTTGTAAATGCGAGTTTGAAGAATCTTCATGCAGCAGCTCAAAAATACGTGATTAGACCTGAAGCAGTATCCGCGTTTAAGAAAACTGCTTTTATGAGGTCTTACTTTTCTTTCGGGAAATTCTGGCCATTACTTTTTCTGAGTGTACCGGAGACCTCGAACGTTGCAGTTTTTATTACATTTGCGCAAGCCGGACGCATATGATGGAACAACCCATTTCATTCGAAAATACCGAAAATGCATTTGCTTATAAATCAAATGCCGAACTCAAAAAAGCCAGATTTTTATTCCAAAGCATGGGCAATGCATTTCTCGTCAAATGGGGAACCCGGATTACGCCCTGGGCGATCCGGATGAAGCTTCCGATCAAAGGCCTGATTCGCAGGACCATTTTTTCCCAATTTGTAGGCGGAGAAACACTTACCCAGACGGCCCGGGTGGCTCGCAAACTGGCGGCCTATCATGTGCAGGCCATCCTGGATTATGGAGTGGAAGGGGGAAATGACGGGGAGTCGGGATTTGATCATGCTTGTGAAGAATTTATCCGGGTGATCCACTATGCGGCATCGCAACCCAATATTCCCTTTATCAGTATCAAGGTTACGGGTTTTGCCCGTTTTGAATTATTGGAAAAACTGGATCGCTCACTGGATCAGAATTCTGGTTCCCTGATGAAGCGATATGCGGCAGCACTGGATGGTTTTTCCAAAGAAGAATCAGCAGAATGGGACCTGGTATGCATGAGGATGCAGAAAATCTGCGCACAGGCATCGGAAAAAAATATCGGCGTGCTCGTCGATGCCGAAGAAACCTGGATACAGGATCCGGTGGATGTGCTCTCCATTCAAATGATGGCCCAATACAACAAAGAAAAGGTCATTGTTTATAATACGGTTCAGCTTTACAGGCAGGATCGTCTTTCCTTTTTAAAAGATATGCTCGAAGCGGCTGAACTCAAGGATTTTATCCTGGGCGTCAAATTGGTACGGGGAGCCTATATGGAAAAAGAAAGGATTCGTGCGATGGAAAAAAACTATCCGTCTCCCATTCAGCCCGATAAAGACGCGACCGACCGGGACTATAATCAGGCCGTGCATTTTTGTATTGATCATATCGACCGGATTGCATCCATCATTGCTTCACACAATGACTATAGCAATTTATACGCAACCCAACTGCTTCGGGAAAAAGATCTTCCCTACGATCATCCGCATGTCCACTTTTCCCAGTTATACGGCATGAGCGATCATATCACCTTTAACCTCGCAAAAGCCGGCTGTTCTGTCAGTAAATACCTGCCATTCGGTCCCATCGAGGACGTCATTCCTTATTTGATGAGAAGAGCAGAAGAAAACAGTTCCCTCAGCGGACAGACGGGCCGAGAACTCACTTTTATCAATTCAGAATTGCAGCGCAGGGCAGGATAACACTCCTTGAGCCTATTTTCGATCCGTTTAAATAATATATCAACCAGTAGGCCTCTTCAAAATTGAATCTTTCTATCTTTGCTGGCCCAATTCAATTATTAAACCAACAGGCTGGATGAATAAAAAGGTTTTCAAATGCTTTAATGCCGCTGTATTATTTTCTCTCTTTCTTGCCTGCTCCAACAAAAAGGATCCTTCCAGACCAAAATCAGCGCCACCCGTCGTGGTGGACGTCCTCGTCGCCGCTGCCCGGCCCATGTCCAATGTCCTTGAAGTAAATGGATCGGTCGTGGCCAACGAATACGTTGAATTGCATCCTGAAGCCAGCGGCCGGTTAACTTATCTCTACGTTCCGGAGGGAAAGCTGATCAAAAAGGGCACCCTGATCGCCAAGGTCAACAATGCCGATCTGGAAGCACAGGTCGAGAAATCCAAAGTAGCCCTGGATCTGGCCTTGAAAACGGAAGACCGGGATAAAAAATTATTGGCTGTCAACGGCATCAACCAGGCAGACTATGACGCTGCCCTCAATATCGTCAACGGCTTCAAAGCAGATATTGATTACAACATGGCACTGTTGGATAAGACCTTGTTGAAAGCACCCTTTGATGGTTATATTGGACTGCGGCAAGTCAGTGTGGGCGCCTATGTGACTCCTTCGACCCTCATTGCAACCCTACTTCAGCTAGAAAAAATCAAAATAGACTTTACCGTTCCCGAAGATTATAGTTCTGTATTGAAAGTCGGTGCCATGGTAGAAGTTGAAATGGACGAAACCGGCAAAAAACGCAAAGCACAGATCATCGCTACCGAACCGCAGGTAAATCAATCTACCCGCAACATGACCGTCCGGGCCATATTGGAAAACAACGATGCCAATCCCGGAAGTTTTGTAAAAGTCCTGGTGAATTCTGGACTGGATAAAAAAGCCATCCTGATTCCGACCAATGCACTTATCCCGGATGATAAAAATAATCAGGTCGTTGTTGTTAAAGACGGCCTGGCAAAATTTGTGAATGTTGCCACCGGCATCCGGCTTTCCAACAATGTGGAGATCACAGCCGGCATTAAGCAGGGTGATACCGTGGTAGTGACCGGTGTACTCTTTGCGCGTGCCGGGGCCCCTTTGCAAATTAGAGATGTCCGCACGCTGGAGGAATTTGCGGCCATCAATAACAACCAGGCCGCCAAATAGAATGATGGAGACATGAATATTTCGGAGTTATCCCTTAAGCGACCCGTACTGGCAACAGTCATGAATCTGATGCTGATCCTCTTCGGAGTGGTTGGTTTTAGTTTTCTGGCCGTCCGGGATTATCCAGCCATAGATCCTCCCATCATTACCGTCAATACTTCTTATACCGGAGCCAATCCGGATATCATCGAAAGCCAGATTACCGAACCGCTGGAAAAGCAAATCAATGGCATCCCCGGTATCAGAACCATCTCTTCGACCAGCTCTCTGGGAAACAGTTCGATCATTGTTGAATTTAATCTGGGTTTTGACTTGGAGAGTGCTGCCAGCGACGTCCGAGATAAGGTTGGTCAGGCGGCCAGGAATCTTCCGCTGGATATCGATGCCCCGCCGGTGGTTACAAAAGCCGACGCGAACAGCGATTTTATTTTGCTGTTGGTCGTACAAAGCCGGACAAAAAGCTTGATGCAACTCAGTGATTACGCCGACAACGTATTGCAACAGCAATTGCAGACCATAGACGGGGTTAGTTCGGTGAGTGTGTTTGGTGACAAAGGATTCGCGATGCGGATTTGGCTGGATCCGGATAAAATGAATGCTTATGGCATTGCCTTCAATGATATTTCTACTGCACTGAGTGCAGAAAATGTAGAGATTCCGCCCGGCAAAATATACGGGAACAACACCGAACTCACGATTCAGACCAAGGGCAGACTCACCAGCGAGGCAGATTTTCGCAATGTAATTGTGCGCGAAGACAGTTCAGGTATTATCCGGTTCGGAGATATTGCCCGCATTGAGCTGGGACCGCAAAATCCGGAACAAAGCTGGAAATACAATGGGGTCAATGCCGTCGGTCTTGCTGTCATACCCCAGCCGGGAGCAAACAATATTGAGATTGCCAATGAATTTAATAAAAAACTGGATGCCATCAAGGCGGCCAACAAATCGGATCTGGAATTCAATGTCCTCATCGACAATACGGTCAATATCCGCCAATCCCTGAATGAAGTAAAAGATACCCTGATCATTGCTTTTTCCCTGGTCGTGCTGGTGATTTTCTTTTTCTTCAGGAACTGGCTGATCGCCGTCAGACCCCTCATCGACATTCCCATCTCTTTGGTGGCTACTTTTTTTATCATGTATATCGCGGGTTTCACCATCAATATCCTCACCCTGCTGGCGATCGTGCTGGCGACCGGTCTGGTGGTCGACGATGGCATTGTGGTAACGGAAAATATTTTCAGGAAACTGGAAGAAGGATTGCCACTGCGCAAAGCCGCATTGGAAGGAAGTAAGGAAATCTTTTTTGCGGTCATTTCCACCTCCCTTACACTCGCCGTGGTTTTCATGCCGGTTGTTTTTCTCCAAGGTTTTGTGGGCAGGTTGTTTCGTGAATTTGGAATCGTGCTTGCATCAGCCGTGTTGATTTCGGCATTTGTTTCCCTGACCATTACACCGGTTCTGAACGTGGTACTGACAAGAAAAAATGCGTCTCACGGTAAATTTTACGAAAGAACGGAACCTTTTTTCCGGGGCATGGAGAATGGCTATCGTCGTCTGCTGATTGCTTTTTTGGGCATTCGCTGGTTTGCCTGGGTTATTATCGCGGTTTGTGTAACCCTGGTCGTTGTTTTATTGGGGTCACTGAAAAGCGAATTGGCGCCCCTGGAAGACCGCAGCACCGTCCGCATGACCGCCACGGCACCAGAGGGAACCAGTTTCAGTTATATGAACAATATTTCTGACAGCATCGCTGCCTTCCTCTATGATTCGATTCCCGAAAGGGATTTTGTTTTTGTGCGAACACCCAACGGACCGTCCAACAATGGCTCGGCACCCCGAATCGGACTCATACCGCCTGATCAGAGAAAAAGATCACAGGCCGAGATCGCCGCCAGTTTACAAACGAAATTGAACCGGTTCATCGATGCAAGAATTTTTGTGATCCAAGAACAGACCATTTCGGTCGGATCCTCTTCTAGAACCAGTTTGCCCATTCAATTTGTTTTGCAGAATCAGGACCTGGACAAATTGAAAGAAGTGATTCCAAAATTTCTGGCAGAAGTAAGAAAGGACAAGACCTTTTCCAATGTGGATGTCAATCTTAAATTTAATAAACCGGAACTGGATATCAATCTGGACCGGATAAAGATCAAGGATCTGGGGCTGTCGACCTATGACGTGATTTCCGCGATGCAATCTGCTTTCAGCGGTGGTCGTCTAGCTTATTTTATCCAGAACGGGTATCAATATCCTGTGATCGCTCAGGTTGACAGACCAGACCGGAACAAACCCGCCGATGTAACCAACCTCTATGTCCGCAATAACAAGGGAGATCAAATTCCCTTGACGGCCGTACTGAACATGGAACAAAACAGCAACCCGTCCACGCTATATCATTTCAACCGGTATAAGGCGGCAACGATATCTGCCTCCCTGGCTGAAGGACAAACCGTGGGGGATGGGATTAAATCGATGCAGGCGATAGCAACCCGTGTCCTGGATCCCAGCTTCCAGACGGCACTCACGGGTTCATCCAGAGACTATGCCGAAAGTTCATCCAATATTGTATTTGCTTTCGGACTGGCGCTCATCTTAATTTATTTGGTGCTGGCTGCTCAGTTCGAAAGTTTTGTGGATCCTTTCGCCATTATGCTCACCGTACCACTGGCACTAGCCGGGGCCTTGTTGAGCTTGTGGATATTCAATCAGACTTTAAACATATTTTCTGAAATCGGAATGATCATGCTGATCGGACTGGTTACAAAAAATGGAATCCTGATCGTAGAATTTACCAATCAGAAAAGACAGCAGGGTATGGAAAAAACCCAAGCGGTCATTGATGCCTCCACTCAGCGACTGCGGCCCATTCTAATGACCAGCCTGGCGACTTCCTTGGGTGCTTTGCCCATTGCATTGAGCCTAGGCGCTGCCTCTACCAGCAGAATACCCTTGGGTATCGTGGTAGTCGGCGGAATTCTTTTTTCTCTAATCCTTACATTATTTGTCATACCGGCGGTATACACTTTTATTTCCGGAAAACACAAACAGTCTCATGAAGTGAAATCGCTGGGAGAATAAATTCGACCTGCCTTTAATGGATAAATCTTTTGTTTAATCAAATCGTTAGGATGATTCGGATTGCCAGTTTTTTATGTTTGATGTTCATGGTCCAGCAAATGGATGGCCAGCAGCTTACCCTGGATACTGCTATCTCGATTGCATTAAAAAACAGTCCCGGTCTTTTGATTTCCAAAAACAATGTCCATATCGCAAACCTGAACAACAATTACGGTATCGCCGGCGGACTTCCCCTGGTCCAGGGCAGTTCAACCGTTACCCAGCAGATGACCACCCTTGCCTTGCAGTCCTCCAACCCAAACAACAATAAAACCAGCAGCAATGCACCCTCTAACAATATTGGGGCAGGGGTGGCCGCATCCCTGCCGGTATATTCGGGTGGAAGAATCAATTATGAATACAAAAGGCTCGGGATGGTGGAAGAACAAGCTAAACAATATTACAGTTCCCGGGCTCAAACCCTGATCTACAATGTGATGCTGAAATACTATGATGTGGTTCGGCAACAGGGTTATGCCAAAACCATTGAAGCATCGATAAGGGCTTCACAACAAAAACTTGACATTGTTAAACAACAACAATCTGTCGGTGTAGCCAATGATGCAGATCTTTTTCAGGCGCAGGTTGATTTGAACACCCAGGTACAAAGCCTGATCGCCCAAGAGTTGGTAGTCGACCAGGATAAATCCGATCTTCTCTCCATGCTGGCGCTCAATCCGGACTCCTCCATTGTGATCAAGGATACGATTATCGTAGATAAAACGATTAAAATGGATTCCATTTTAACGGCCGCCTACCTCAATCCGGATATGCAGGCAGCCTATGACCAGATTGCCATCAACCAGTATCTCGAAAAAGAAATTGGAGCGTCGCGGTACCCTTCGGCTTCGGTGAATCTGGGATACAACTACAGTCATGCCTACAATCCCGAAGGTTCTACCATTTTGAACCAGGCCTATGGTCCCTATGTGGGATTTGGGCTCACTGTTCCAATTTTTAACGGAGGTATTTATAAGCGGCAACAACAAATAGCGGGAATCAATGTGACCAACGCCCAATTGTTGAAAGATACCCTCATGCTAAACGTTCAGGCCACGGCCGTAAAGAACTGGCAGGCTTATATCAGTAACTTAAAACAGCTTGAAACGGCCAAACAGACCTTCGATTTATCGGGAAAACTGTTGAATCTGGTACTGATGCGCTTTCAATATAAAGTGGCCACCATCGTAGACGTAACCCTTGCCCAGCAAAGCTTTGAGAACGCGGGATTTCAGCTGGTGAACACGAGTTTTGCTGCCAAGGCTGCTGAAATCCAGCTGCGGCGTCTGGCCAGCCAGCTTCCTTGACGCTGGTTAACCAGCCGTTAACGGCCATTATTCATGATGAGCGGAGGCAGGATTTTTGCATTAAAGCTTGACCTTCACGTTTTAAACCGTATACGCATTCATGAGAAAAGGCTTTTTCCACTGGTTGTCGGCAATGGGTCAGATCATAGAGAGGTTTAGTTTAGCGGGGAAAACCCAGTCATTTAGGTGGTTGGCATTCAGTTTTTTCTGTGCAATTATCAGCATTCCTGTCCGGTCCCAGAATTTTAGCAGAAGCGACACCAGCAATTCCATGACCCTGGATCAGTGCATCGATTATGCCTTCAAACACCAACCAGGGTTAAACCGGGCCTATATCAATCAATCCATTACAAAAACTACCAATGCCATCAATTTATCCGGTTGGTACCCTCAGGTAAGCCTGGGTGGAAATTTCACGCATTATTTTGAATTGCCCACCAGTTTCACTGCCGATTCCCTGCATCCAGGTTCTCCGATACAACAGCATGTCGGTATTGAAAACACCTTCATTCCTGCTTTGTCTGTTACCCAGGCCATTTTCAGCCCCAGCCTGCTCTATGCTTCGAAATCTGCCAATCTATTTGTCCAACAAGCCGAATTGGTCAC
The DNA here is from genome assembly GCA_013289175.1 of Bacteroidota bacterium. Taxonomy (GTDB): domain Bacteria; phylum Bacteroidota; class Bacteroidia; order Chitinophagales; family Chitinophagaceae; genus Puia. Next base: position 6,220 of record JABDAN010000072.1, on the reverse strand, counting down.
CGACAGCGCCAAAATTGACCTGGTCAGCAATGTCAGCAAATCCTTTTACACCCTCTTGCTGACCATCGAACAGATCAATGTATTAAAGGAAGATACCGCGCGACTGGATAAAAACCTAAGCGATGCCTATCAGCAATATGTTGGGGGTATTGTGGACATGACCGACTATCAGGAAGCCACGATCACCCTGAACAATGCCAAGGCCCAGCTCAAGCAGGCTGTCGAGAACGTGGTTCCTCAATACGCAACGCTCAAACAATTCATGGGATATCCGCCCCGCTCACAGTTCAACGTGATATTTGATACCCTGCGCATGAAAGAAGACATTGCTTTTGATACGACGCAGGATCTGGTTTTTGAAAAACGCATTGAATTCCAGTTGCTTCAGTCTACCAAGAACCTGCAGCATCAGGTAACGGACTACTACCGTTCAACCTACCTTCCGACGGTCTCCGGTTTTTTCAATTATAATTTTGAATTTGAAAACAACAACCTCGCAGCCCTTTATTCTAACCTGTATCCATATTCTTTTGCGGGTGTTTCCCTGTCCATTCCCATTTTCACGGGATTTTACCGACTGAACAATATCAAAAGGTCAAAATTGCAGGAGCAACTGCTGGACTGGAATGAAGTGGAACTCAAATCGGAGATCTATACAGAGTATACTTCGGCCCTGGCCAGTTATAAGGGAAATCTATACAATCTTTATGTGCAGCGGGAAAATGTGGATATGGCGAAAAATGTGTACGACATCGTAACCCTGCAATACCAGCAGGGCGTGGTGGCTTATTTGAATGTGATTACGGCTGAGTCCAATCTGATCACATCTCAAATCGGATATCTGAATGCGTTATTCAGCGTATTGTCCAGCAAGATTGATCTGCAGAAATCGATGGGATTTATAAACTATAATCATTAACGCATCCAATCAACTTCATCCATGGGAAAAGTCATCCGATTCATCATCATCTTATCCTGGTTGCCGTTTGCATCCTGCAAACAAAAACCGCCTGCTCCAAATCTCCCGGTTCCGGTGAATCTCTATACAGTAAAGTCACAAAAAGTTTACTATTACGAGAATTTTCCGGCGACTACCCAGGCATTGAGTCAGGTGGACCTGCATCCCCAGGTACAGGGTTATATCACCGGGATTTTTTTCACGGAAGGCACCAAAGTATATAAGGGTCAAAAACTATATGAGATTGATAAATCATTATACCAAGCAGCTTACGATCAGGCTGTATCCAATGTGAATGTCGCTGAAGGAAACTTTCAGCAGGCAAAACAAGATGCAGACCGGTATACCTACCTGAACAACCACAACGCGATTGCCAAGCAGATTCTGGATCACGCCGTTATCGCAGAACAGAATGCAGAAAGTCAGGTAAAAGCTGCCCAGGACGCGGTCAGATCTGCAAAAACCAATCTCTCCTTTGCAACGATTTACGCACCCTTCGACGGGATGATCGGATTTAGCCAGGTCAAGCTGGGAAACCTGGTTACCGTAGGTACCACTTTGCTGAATACCATTTCTACCATAAATCCAATTGCAGTGGATTTTTTAATCAATGAGAAGCAGTTGCCTCATTACGAGGAACTGCAACATCCTAAAAAACCACTCCCGGATTCGCTGTTTACTTTTTTATTACCCGATAATTCTTTGTATCCCTATACAGGAAAAATTTCCGTGATCGACCGGGCCGTAGATCCCCAGACGGGTTCTATCCGCGTAAGACTTGTATTCCCAAACCCAGATCTCACCCTGAAAGCGGGATTGAGTTGCGTCGTTCGGGAACACAATACCGACACCAAACCTCAAATGTTGATTCCAGGGAAGGCCATTATCGAACAGATGGGAGAATATTTCGTGTTTGTTGCCAAAGACACGCTGCTTTTGCCCGTTGTGGATTCGACGCAGAAAAACAACAAAGATTCAGGAGGGAAAAAAGACGCAGATACCGCCCATCAAAGACCCTCCCTTCGTGCTTTTCAACGGAAAGTGCAAGTAGGGCAGGTCATCGGTTCCGATCAAATCGTTAATTCCGGAATCAGGGATGGAGAAAAAATAGTGGTGGATGGAGTCCAGGCTCTTCATGACGGATCTGAAATAAATGCTGCGGCAAAGAAACCAACAGCTCAGAATGGTCCAGGCTCACCAAAAGGACAATAAGGGAAGCGAATAATATGATTGCGAATACATTTATCAAAAGGCCTGTAACCGCCATTGTTATATCCATCGTACTGGTATTGACAGGCACCATCTGTATCCTCAATCTTCCCGTTGACCAATACCCGGAAATTACTCCACCCATCGTTCAGGTCAACGGTCAGTTTACAGGTGCCGATGCCGAGACGGTTGAGCAAACCATGGCCACACCCATCGAAAGCCAGGTGAACGGCACACCGGGTATGGAATACATGCAAAGCAACAGCACCAACAACGGCCTGATGTCGATCAATGTCACCTTTAGTATCGGAACGGATATCGATGTGGCTGCGCTGGATGTTCAAAATCGGGTGAGTATCGCCACCCCACTGATTCCTGCGGTGGCAAGCCGGCTGGGTCTTACCGTACGTGCCTTAAACCCCAGTATGCTCATGATGGTGGCCGTGTATGCGCCCAAGGGCACCCATGACATTACCTTCCTGGACAATTTTACCAACATATTCGTGCAGGATGCATTGCTGCGTGTTCCCGGAGTAGGCAGTATCAACCGCTTTACCGATGACTTCAGCATGCGGATTTGGATGAATCCGGAAAAAATGGCCGCCTATAGTTTAACACCCCAGGACGTCATCAATGCGCTGAACGCGCAAAACGTGCAAGTGGCTGCCGGTTCCGCAGGCGTGCCGCCCCAATCCAAAGCACAGACTTTTGAACTCGGTATTTTGGTCAATGGACGATTGAACAAGGTACCCGAATTTGAAAAAATAATTTTAAAAAGTATACCCGCCACCGGAGAGCTGGTCTATCTAAAAGACGTTGCCCGGGTCGAACTGGGAAAATTTACATTCTCCAGCAATTCATTTGTAGACGGACATCGGGCCTCCTACCTGTTGATTTACCAGGCACCTGGAAGCAACGCCTTGAAAACAGCCAATGGAGTGTATGCTGAACTGGCCCAACTCAAACAAACTTTTCCAGCAGACGTAGAATATAAAGTGCCTTTTGAAGCTGTTACCGTAGTGAAAGTTTCCATGTCCGATGTAGTCTGGACCTTATTAAAGACCCTTGGCCTGGTTGCGATTGTGGTTTTTCTTTTTTTACAAAACTGGCGGTCCACTTTAATACCGGTAATGGCCATTCCCGTTTCAATCCTCGGTACTTTTTGTTTTTTCATACCGCTAGGATTTACCATCAACACCCTTACCATGTTCGGTTTTGTGCTGGCCATTGGTATCGTGGTAGACGATGCCATCATTGTGGTGGAAGCGGTGCAACACTATATCGATGAAAAAAAGATGTCGGCCAAGGAAGCTACCTATCAGGCAATGAAAGATATATCGGGACCCGTCGTGGCCATCGCACTCATCCTGGCTGCTGTATTTGTTCCCGTGGGATTTATTCCCGGAATCGTGGGAAGACTCTACCAGCAGTTTGCCATCACGATCGCCATCTCGGTAATATTATCGGCATTTATTGCCTTGTCTCTCACGCCGGCGCTCTGTACTTTGTTTTTGAAACCAACGATTGAAAAAAACCAAGCCAGGGGGATCAACAGACTTTTTGTGAGATTCAACACCTGGTTTGACAATATTACCGAGAAGTATACCAGGGGTGTTAAAAGAAGTATATCCGCTTCCCGGTATATCATCATCCTGCTGATCTGTATATGCGTTGGAGCTTATTTATTATTTCAACAAAAGCCTACCGGATTCATACCCTCGGAAGACGATGGAAATTTATATGTGACATTTCAGCTGCCGCCGGCTTCCTCCACAGCGCAATCGGTGGACGTCATGTCCCGGCTCATGAAGGTGGTGGCCAACACGCCGGGTGTGGGCCATTATGCGGCCTTATCCGGATTGAATGTTGTCAACAACGCCTCGAATTCAAATGCAGGCACCATTTATGTCCAACTCAAACCATGGGATGAACGCAGCGAGGCGGATCAGAAAGTGCCGGCCATCATCGGGGTCATGCAAAAACGAATCATTGATGCGGGGATAAAGAATGCGAATGTTGAAGTCATTCAGCCTTCTCCGATTCCAGGTGTGGGCCAAACGGTAGGTTTCAGCTTTCAGATCGAACAGCGCAGCACCAATGATGATCTGCATGCTTTCGAAAAAGTAGTAAACAAATTTGTCACCGAAGCCAATAAAAATCCCGCCATCACAGGTGCCTTTAGTTTTTTCGGTGCCCATACACCGAGTTTCAAGTTGGATGTCGATCGTGAAAAATGTGAAAAACTTGGAGTGAATGTCAATGATGTTTTTACAACGATCCAGGCTTATATGGGCAGCCTGTATATCAACGATTTTACTGTTTACAACCGGACCTTTCACGTAGTGGTGCAGGCCGATACCGCATACCGGGGACTGGTCACGGATGTAAACAAATATTATGTGCGCAACCAGGCAGGCCAGATGCTTCCGCTGGGCACCCTGGTCAGTTATAGTCCCACAGAAACAGCACCTTTGATTTCCCATTTTAATATTTTCCGTTCGGCCGAAGTGGACGGTAGCTCGGGAAATGGTTATAGCAGTACCGAGACCATCGAAGCGCTGAAAGAAGTTGCGGACAGGGTGTTGCCGCAGGGCTATACTTATGAATTCTCGGGCCTGAGTTATGAAGAGATCAAGGCGGGCTCCACGACCATTTATATATTTATTTTTTCCATCACTTTTGTATTTCTCTTTCTGGCGGCCTTGTATGAAAGCTGGTCTGTACCTTTCTCGGTCTTATTCGCTGTACCAATCGGTGCTTTCGGGGCCATTCTTACACTCATATTTGTTCCCAGTTTGACGAACAATGTCTATGCGCAGATCGGACTGATCACATTGATCGGGTTGGCGGCAAAAAATGCCATCCTGATTGTAGAGTTCGCCAAAGTCCGGGTGGATCGGGGAGAAGAGTTAATTCAGTCTACGTTGGAAGCGGTAAAACTTCGGCTGCGGCCAATCATCATGACCTCTCTGGCTTTTATTTTGGGTGTACTCCCCTTGGTACTGGCTACAGGTGCGGGCGCACAGGCCAGAAGGACCATCGGTTACACCGTGCTCGGTGGTATGATGGCTGCTTCTACGATTGCTATCTTCATCGTTCCGGTTCTTTTTGTAGTCATTACCCGGTTGTCCTATGGGAAAAAGCAATTGGAATGGCTGCGGGCCCACCATGAAGATCTGATGGAAAAAGAAAGAAAAGTGGAAGCGCAGGATATTGACCCTGCATTGGAATATGATATTCAAAAATCCAGGCAAACGAACAAACCGGCACAGGCATGATTGCCAATACATTTATTAAGAGGCCGGTAACGGCCATTGTGATATCGCTGGTGTTGATCATTTCCGGTGTGATCTGCATCGACAATCTGGCTATTGACCAGTATCCCAAAATTACTCCGCCCTCGGTGGGGATTTCAGGGGCCTATACAGGAGCCGATGCCCAAACGGTGGAGCAGACCGTTGCCATTCCCATAGAAGAACAGGTAAACGGTACCCCGGGCATGGAATACATGCAAAGTACCAGCACCAATACGGGCGGTATCAATATCCGGGTGACTTTTGAAGTCGGTACCAACGTACACATTGCGGCATTGAATGTACAAAACAGGGTAGGGATTGCTGCTCCTTTGCTGCCGGCTGTGGTGAGCAAATTGGGACTAACCGTGAGGGCAAGCAATACAAGCCAGCTGATGCTGGTAGCCATCTATTCACCCAAGGGCACCCATGATATTACCTTCCTGGACAACTATACCAATATATTCATTGCCGATGCCTTGCTACGGGTTCCCGGGGTTGGAGACGTGAGTGCGAGAGCGGACAATTTCAGCATGCGGGTCTGGATGGATCCGGATAAAATGGCATCCTATGGTTTGATGCCCAGGGATATCATCGATGCGCTCAATGCCCAAAACGTGTACGTGGCGGCAGGCTCGGCAGGTTCTCCACCGCAGTTGAATTCACAAACCCAGGAGTTGAGTCTCCTGGTAAACGGAAGGCTCAATAAAGCATCTGAATTTGATAAAGTGGTGGTCAAGACCATTCCCTCTACCGGACA
>JABDAN010000071.1:15016-15953 GCA_013289175.1 Bacteroidota bacterium | reverse complement strand
TTAATTTGTGTCCATGAAGCGGGGCTTTATTTTCCTTTTCACGTTTTCTTCTCTGACCTGCCGGTCGCAGTCTCCCATCGAATTTCCCAAGTCCGATACACCCAGGGTCTTTAGCCCAGGCGTGGTATCCGATGGGTTTTCAAACCGGGATATGGCCGTTTCCCCAGATGGGAATGATTTGTTCTATACCCTTCAATGGTCTTACGGTTCTTAGTAAGTCTACATGATTGAGTTCTTCAATATTTTGGCCGTCTTCATAGTCTACAGATACAAACACAGACAAATGCTGTTCGGCGGCCCCTCTGAAAGAGCCTTTTACAGGACTGCAGTCGGCAAAATTCCTTCCAGCGGCTAGTTTGACATGCGTGTCGGTAACCCAAACATTATTAGTCGGATCAATTCCTGCCCAACCGTTTTTGGGGATCCAAACTTCTACCCAAGCATGGGTAGCGCCCTCTCCCCGCAAACCGCTTTTATTGGGACAGATGTATCCGCTTACATAGCGGCTCGGAATATTGAGCGTCCGTAGTACCTGCAACATGACATGGGCAAAATCCTGACATACTCCGGCATTCTTTTCTAAAATTTCATCAATGGTTGTTTCAACAGTCGTTATGCCTTTGATATAGTTGAAATTTTTGAAAATATAATCACAGCAGTTCTTAACCGAGACAGCCACCGAATGATCGGCGTTATAAATTATTTTTACTATTTCGTTAATTCTGGTCTGTGCCCGGATATGGTCGGGACGCGATAGCTCCACTAATTTCAAATTGCCATTTACTTCGTTCCACATCTCGTTAAAGACACTGATAAAATTAATATCCAGATCCGCTCCACCAGACGTTCGGACTTTCACCCGGCTATCGATAACGAGTTTATCATGAGGAGGAAATAAATTAAAACTTGCGGCTTTGTTATCCCAGTAATCATAAAA
>JABDAN010000071.1:0-15006 GCA_013289175.1 Bacteroidota bacterium | reverse complement strand
TTACCGGTAATCACTAGGTCATGCTGCAAAACTTCCTGCTTGGGTGAAAGGAATGGAAAAATTTTTATTTCATTCATGCTTTCCTGAATCAGCCTGTCGTACTCATATGTCGTAATGTGCTGAATCTTGAAAATGGGCATGAATGCGGGTCTTATGAATAGGAGAAAAAATGTTGTACCACTTTTTGGTTGAATTCCACCAAATCGGATTTGATATCCTCAAAAAAAACGGGAACGGCATCCTTGTTCAGCGAATCCAGTTCCATATACCGTACTTTACTGAATAAACGGCCAAAGCAGCGCAACAGGGCGGCCCTTTCCTCATTGATATCATTTCGCACGATTTTATTCAAATAGTGTTCAATTCTCTGAAGGGAATACATGACTGAGCGGGTAAAATTTTCATTGATCAATACCTGGTGTAACATATTGTAATTGTGATTGCCGCTGCGATAGGTTTTTACATGAAGCTCATATCCCGATAAGCTGAACAATAAGTATTTCCATTGCAGGATGTCATTGGTATCAGCCTCGCAAAAATGAGTGATCTCCAGCTGACTCTCTACAAAAGCAATGGTTTGAAGACAACGTTCAATATATTTTCCCAAATTCATAAAACACCAACCGGTACCGCGCGGCATGGTTATATCTGTTATGCCAGTATACAAAACGGTGTGTTTTATCAGGGGTTCCATTACTTCCAGGCCACGAAAGGAGTCTATTTTATGGAGAAGGGAGGGCTGATTCACCAGATGGTACATGGAATTTACTTCTTCCCAGACCTCCTTGGTAATATGATCCTGGGCGCCCCGAGCATTTTCTCGGGCCTTATTAACCAGGGTTTTTAAGCAGTTTGTATTCGTCGTATCGATCAAAAGACGCTTCAGACATGCCTCCGTATTGTTTTCAACTGACTTAAGATATTCATCGTCGGAGTCCGTAAAGATTTCCATTACATGTTTCCAGGTGGCTGTTCTGTTAACATCCTTATCCAGTGAAAATATATAATGAGTAGAAGTAAGCCGCAGCATACCATCGGCCCTTTCCATATAACGGTTCAACCAAAACAACGAGTCTGCGATCCTGCTTAACATGTATATTCTATTTTAAGAATCTCCTGCTTCAATCAATTACCCAGGTATCCTTGCTGCCCCCGCCCTGCGATGAGTTGACAATCAGGGAGCCTTTCCGCAAAGCAACCCGGGTCAGACCACCCGGAACAATCTGCACACCTGAAGGTCCGCACAAGGCATATGGCCGCAGGTCTACATGTCTGCCTTCAAATTTTCCGTCAATAAAACAAGGGGCGGTCGACAATTTTATGATGGGTTGGGCGATGAAACTTCTGGGGTCCTCTTCAATTTCTTTTTTAGCCTTTTTCCAGTCTTCTTCGGTTACTGAATTGCCCATTACCATTCCGTAACCACCCGACTGATTGGTTCTTTTGATCACCATCCGGCCAAGGTTTTCAAATACATGCTTTCTTGCATCCGGATTACTCATTTCGTAGGTCTCCACATTGGGAAGCAGGGGTTCTTCATTCAGATAATATTTGATCATGGCCGGTACAAATGCATAAATAGCTTTATCGTCGGCCACACCGTTTCCCACCACATTTACGATAGCGACTGTTCCTTTTCGGTAGGCGGACATCAGTCCGGGAACACCGAGTGCACTGTCTGCCTTAAAAATCAGGGGATCGAGGTAATCGTCATCCACCCTTCGGTAGATCACATGCACCTGTTCCAGGCCCTGGGTAGTCTTCATATATACTTTGTGATTGTCTACCACCAGATCGCGTCCTTCGACCAGGGCTATTCCCATCTGACGGGCCAGAAAAGTATGTTCGTAATAAGCAGAGTTGTAAATACCTGGGGTAAGCAAGACCACATTTGGATTGGAGATTTGCGCTGGCGACAAGGAAAGCAGGATCTCATGCAAGAGCAATGGATAATTGCTCACGCGCCGAACCCGGGAGCTGGCCACCAATTCCGGAAAAAGTCGTTTGGTAATTTCCCGGTTCTCCAGCATATATGATACGCCCGAAGGTGTCCGAAGATTGTCTTCCAGTACATAAAAAACCCCATTGTCTCCCCGGATCAAATCAATACCGGAAATATGAATAAAAATATCGTGTGGTACTTCAATGCCCGCTACTTCCCGCATATAATGAGGACAGGAAGCAATCAGTTCCGCCGGAACGATTTGATCATGGAGAATGTGCTGGTCAGAATAAATATCCTTAAGAAAAAGATTCAGCGCTTTGAGTCGCTGTTTGAGTCCATCTTCAATGCCTTTCCATTCTGCGGCCGTCAGCACCCGAGGAATGATATCAAAGGGGAAAATTCTTTCGATGCCGGCGTTGTCGTTATAAACGGTAAACGTTATCCCCTGATTCATGAACAGCTCACTAGCCAGTTTATCTTTTTGTTGCAAGCTCTGTACATCCAGCTGCCTTAAAGCTTGTACCACATTCCGGTAAGGATCGCGAAAATCTGGGCCCATCCCCATCTCATCCCAAAAACCCGTTTGCCCTGTATAGAGATCTAACAAATCCTGGGGAACCATAAACGTCGTTTGACTTATAAAAATAGAAAAAGCAGCTGAATACAGCTGCAGATCGTTCTAGGATGAAGTTATATAATTTCATTCAGGCTGCAAAACATCCTTTCGCTTTATAACTCGGATTCGGCGCGATTTACAGCAACCAAAATATACAGTGTGTTGCAATTAAATCCTATTTTAGACCATAATTTTAACCGGTATGAAAAATGATTTTATTGCCTTATGCATTTGTTTTTCATGGCTGTTTTTCTCTTGCAACCAGCATCCTTCTGCAGATCGAATCTACATCAATGCAAAAATCTGGACCGGTGATTCTTTAAACCCGGCTGCTAAGGCCATCGCAATCAAAGATTCCCTGATCCTTTATGTGGGAGATGACTACCAATCATTTATCGGCAGCAATACCGAACAAATCGACCTGCAAGGTAAAATGCTGGTTCCCGGATTCATCGATAACCACGTCCATTTCCTGGACGGTGGTTATTACTTGGCTAATATTAACCTCCGCAATGTTAAATCCAAGGAAGAATTCATATCTGTTTTTCGTCATTATACCGATTCAGCAAAAGGAAATAAATGGATTCGAGGAGGAAACTGGGACCATGAAGCTTGGGGCGGTCAACTGCCCACCAAAGAATGGATAGACAGTATTAGCGGCGATCATCCTGTTTTTGTTAGCCGGTATGATGGTCATATGGGACTGGCCAATTCCATCGCCTTGAAACGTGCTGCCATTACCAAGGAGACACCCAATCCACCCGGAGGAGAAATTGTGAAAGATCCTAAAACCGGCGAACCGACCGGCGTTCTCCGTGATGAAGCGACAAGTCTGATTTATCGGGTGATTCCCGATCCTGAACCATCCGAACTAGACGCAGCGCTGAGCCTGGCATCCGCCAATGCGTTGTCTCATGGCTTTACTCAGGTACACGATATGGGTACTTATGGAGGGTGGATCGATATGGAAACCTATCGCAGGGCGCAGGCATCGGATAAATTGCCCCTGCGGATTTATTCCTTTGTTGCCATCCGGAGCTGGCAAAAGCTGGATTCCTTTGTCAAGAAAAACGGTTGGGGCGACGACCGTCTTCATTGGGGTGGACTCAAAGGTTTTGTGGATGGATCCCTGGGATCAACGACCGCCTGGTTTTACAAACCATATCTGGATGCCCCTAGGTCAACGGGTTTGCAGGTAACCGATACCAATCTTTTGAGAAAATGGATCATCAGTGCCGATTCCGTGGGATTGCATATCGCTACCCATGCCATTGGAGATCACGCCAATGATTGGATTCTGGGTGTGTATAACGAAGCGGAAAGATTACATCCCGGGAAAGATCACCGTTTTCGCGTCGAACATGCCCAACACCTCACCGAACAAGCCATCGGTCGTTTTGCAGAAGGCGGGATCATACCATCCATGCAGCCCTATCATGCAATTGATGATGGAAAGTGGGCGGCAAAAAGACTCGACTCTGCCAGACTAAAAAGAACCTACGCTTTCAAATCGTTGTTGGCAACCAAGGCCAACCTGACCTTCGGTTCTGACTGGCCGGTGGCACCCCTGGACCCCATTGCCGGAATCTATGCTGCTGTTACGCGCAGAACCCTCGACGATAAAAATCCAGGAGGTTGGTTTCCGGATCAAAAAATCTCGGTTGAGCAAGCCCTGCGATGTTATACGGTAAACAATGCCTGGGCGGCGTTCCAGGAAAATAAAACCGGAAAACTGAAGGCCGGGATGCTCGCAGATTTCACGGTCCTATCGGAGGATTTGTTTTCCTTGAAACCAGAAGACATCCGGAGTACAAAAATCCTGTTAACGGTAGTGAATGGAAAAGAAGCGTATTCCCTAAAGAAATAATGCTTTTTGGCTATATTCATTCCCTAAATTAAAATATGAGCAAACACCTAAACCCAGGACCTCCCTCACCCTTAGGTCCGATAGGCGGACAACGACTTTATTCTCTTGATGCACTCAGAGGATTTGACATGTTCTGGATCTTGGGGGCAGAAGATATCGTCAATGAAATTGCCAAGGCAACAAATTCTCCATTCTGGCTGGGATTTGCAAACCAGCTGACCCATCCTGCCTGGAATGGTTTTCATATGTATGACCTGATTTTCCCGCTTTTCCTGTTTATGGCGGGGGTTTCCTCTCCCTTTTCCGTGGGAAGAGAACTTGAAAAAGGGAACAGCCGTCAGAAGGTTCTTATGCGGGTGATCAAAAGAGGCTTGATCCTGGTAGCCTTAGGCGTTTTTCATAACAATGGGTTGAACCATTGGAAACCGTTTTCTGATATTCGTTTTGGTAGTGTTTTGGGTAGGATTGGATTGGCTTATATGTTTGCCAACATCATCTACATTTATACAAAAAGAAATGCACAGATCATCTGGTTCTGGGCACTGATTATCGGATACTGGCTTTTATTGAAATTCACATCTGCCCCCGGATTTCTACGCGGGGATTTGACGATGGAAGGAAATTTCACCTCTTACGTGGACAGACTTTTTTTACCGGGCAAACTTTATCTGGGAATACATGATCCAGAAGGCTGGTTGGCTACTATTCCTGCCATCAGCACCGGACTGCTGGGTATACTGACGGGCAGTTATATTAAAAATGGTTCGCACCGCGGAGAAAAGAAATCTTCCTGGATGGCCCTGGCGGGTGTTGTGTTGATCGCCGTGGCCCTTTTATGGAACCTTGACTTCCCGATCAATAAGAACCTCTGGACAAGCTCCTTTGTTTGTCTGGTAGGTGGAATAAGCCTTTTGTTCTTTTCAGTTTTTTATTATATCATCGACGTGAAAGGGCATAAAAAATGGGCCTTTTTCTTTAAAGTGATCGGGATGAACTCCATTCTAATTTACCTGTCCGGTCATTTCATCAAATGGGAATATGCCACCAATGGAATTTTCGGATGGCTAAGAGATATCAGTCCATTGGTTATCGCACCGGTAATAATGGCGATTTGTTATGTGATGGTCAAATGGTTCTTTCTATATTTTATGTACCGTCAGAAACTCTTCTTAAAAGTGTAAGTTGAATTGAAATCATCGATACGACTATGATGAAAACTTTACTGGCCTGTCTGCTGATTTGCCTATCTATTCAGGAAATGTCCGCACAATCCACAGAACCTGCATTTGTCCGCGACAGCTTGGATGCCTACGTACAAAAAGGGCTTAAAGACTGGAATTTGCCGGGGCTCTCCGTTGTTATTGTCAAAAACGGACAGATCGTGGTGATGAAAGGATATGGTGTAAGGGATATTCTTTCTAAGAAACCCGTTGATGAAAATACGCTTTTCATGATCGCAAGCAATACCAAACTTTTCACGGGTAGTTCGCTGGCGCTTTTGGAAGCAGAAGGAAAAATTTCACTCGACGATCCGATAACAAAATATTTTCCAACTTATCGTCTTTATGATACCTGTTCTGCCAAACTGGTGAGCATACGGGATTTACTGTCGCACCGGATTGGCACCAAAACATTTCAAGGGGATTTTACTTTTTGGAATTCTTCTCTCAGCCGGGAAGAAATCATGCGGAGAATGCGGTACCTGAAACCCTCTCTTCATTTCCGTCAGGATTTTGGATATTGCAATAGTTGTTTCTTAACCGCCGGACAGGTCGTATCGGTAGTGACAGGAGAATCCTGGGAGCAATTTGTACAAAACACATTCCTCATTCCACTGAACATGTCACACACACTGGTTCTTTCAACCGGCATTGCAGACCAGTCGAATGTCGCCAGCCCTTATACGACAAATTATACCGATACGATTAGTCGGGTACCGTATGACAATTGGAACAATCTTGCTCCGGCGGCCAGTATCGTGAGCAACGTGAATGATTTATCCCATTGGCTTTTCATGCAACTGGACAGTGGTCGATACCAAGGAAAGAAAATTATTTCATGGGATGCCCTGAGTAAAACCAGAAAAGCCAATACCTGGATAAGTAGTTCCCTATCCGATAAATATCCCTCCCACTTTACGGGATACGGGCTCGGCCTGTTTATGACGGATTATGCCGGCAAACAAATTTATTGGCATACTGGCGGAGCCGGTGGCATGGTAAGCAATGTCTGCTTCGTTCCAGAAGAAAACCTGGGCATTGCCATTTTGACAAACAACGATAACCAGGAATTTTTCGAGGATTTGCGTCATCAGATCCTTGATGCTTACCTGGGAGTGCCTTATGTTGACCGTAGTCAGCAGGATCTGACGGAATTTATGCAAAATTCCATGATCGATTCCAAGAAACGACTGGAATGGAAAACACGGGCAGCCGCAGGCAACCGTCCCGAATTGCCGCTGGCAGCTTATGGCGGCGACTATACGAACCAACTCTATGGAAAGATTCATATCCGGCCCGAAAAAAATCATCTCTTTATTCAATATGAAACCAAACCCGATTTGAATGCGACCTTGGAATATATGGACCGGGGAGAGTGGCTGCTCACCTACAACAATGTACTCTATGGTGTGTTTTCTGTGAAGTTTGACCTGTCTGGTAGCTCAGTGAAATCCATAGAAACGAAACAGAATCCTTATGTGGAATACGATGCTTATGTTTTTAAAAAACTGCCACAGTAAATTTTAATAAATGCACCCTTGATAATCTGACAACTTTATGTACCGATGCCAAGACATCATGCAATCTCCCGATCTTTTAATATCCAAATTTTTCCTTTATGAGGTCTATTTTTTTCGTGGGTCTAGGGGGTGGAATCGGAAGTGTTTTCCGGTATTTGATTTCTTTGTTTATTGCAAGACATGTACCCATTGCATTTCCTCTGGGAACGTTCCTCGTTAATTTTTCGGGATGTTTTCTGATCGGGATGATCTATGCACTTGGTGCCAAACACGGTAGTTTCAACCCTGACTGGCGACTTTTCCTGGTCACAGGTATTTGCGGCGGTTACACCACTTTCTCCACTTTCTCCTATGACGGAATGGTCCTATTAAAACAGGGAGCCAGTTTTTATTTCCTCTTGTATATGGCCGGGAGCCTGATCCTTGGGCTTCTGGCAACTTTTGCAGGCGCCGCTCTTTTTAAATAAAGGCCCGTGATGGCTTTTTCCATTCTGAATCTTGGGGTACTTTGTCTCAGGCATCGTGCGTTTCACTAAATTTGCGACAGCAATGAATGATGTCTCCCCGCAACGCTACCGTATTGCCAACGCTGTCTATTTTTTTATTTCAGGATTCGGATATTCCAGCTGGACGTCTAGAATTCCAGGCATCAAGGAATCACTGAAACTCAATGATGCCCACTTTGGAACGCTCCTGTTTATGATGCCGGTTGGATTGATTCTTACCATGCCATTTACTGGAAAATTGCTGGATCATTTTAAGAGTCGGACCATTATGTTGATTGGCACTTTGATGTATAATCTTGTACTGGCCTGCTTGGGGTTCAGCGGATTGACCTGGGTGCTGGGCATTTTCCTGTTTTTTTTTGGCAGCTCCAGAAATCTGATGAACCTCTCGATCAATGCACAGGCTATCGGGGTGCAGACTCTATATTCGCGATCGATTATGAGTTCTTTTCACGCCGTTTGGAGCATGGCAGGCTTTGCCGGAGCCGCATTCGGATACCTGATGGTTTCCTTCAATATAATTCCTGCCTGGCACCTGCTCGGTGTGAGTTTGGTTCTTTCTGTTATCTCCCTTTATTATTATAAAGACGCCCTGGATCAAAAACCGGATCACAAAAACAAGCGATCCATTTTTGCGCTGCCACCCAAAGGCATGCTTTTATTTTCTCTGATTTGTTTTAGTTACATGGCCTGTGAAAATACCATGTACGACTGGAGCGGAATTTATATCCGGCAGGTTTTGCATGGCTCTAAGGCGACAGCGACGATTGCCTTTGTCGTATATATGGTGGCGATGACCTGCGGCCGGTTGATGGGAGATCGAATGGCAGATCGTTTCGGAATTAAGCGGGTACTGGCATCCAGCGGATTATTGATTACCCTGGGATTTACGATCACCGTTTTGTCATCCTATATCCCCTTGACTTTCCTCGGATATCTTTTTACAGGTCTTGGCGTGTCCTGTGTTGTACCCTTTGTTTTCAGTCTGGCCGGCAAAATTCCCATGTCCAATCCGGGAGCGGCGCTTGCCTCTGTTTCTTCTTTGGGATATCTGGGATTTCTGCTTGTCCCCCCGATGATCGGATACGTTGCGCAAGCTTCCAGTCTGCGCCTTTCTTTCGCCATCATCGCTGTCATGGGTTTGCTGATGGTAAGGCTGAGTACAAAAATTAGAATTCAGACGGAATAGTCTACACTCCTGCGACGATTTTTTAATCGTTTAATACCGGGTCGTTTGTACTTAGAAATTAGGGCTGGGAAAAGATCTGCGTTTTGGTAAATCGGGGCTACTGGGTAAACACGGTCGATGGTACCCAAATAGGACATCCCTCCATCACAACAGCTGAAAGAAGAATTTTCAAACAATAAAGTCTTGTGTTAGGCTAAGCAATTGAATCCATGAATATACCCTTCAGCCAGGCAATATCAAGAGTCGCTTTATGTTTGGCAATTTCCAGCCTGGAATAGCTTCCGTCCACGATAGACTTGATATCACTTTTCAGCAGATTGATAATACGGGACCTGCTTAAGACCTTAGAGGGATCACTGGTTATTTTTATCGAAGAAGCCGGAAGTACAGGGATGACTGTATCCAGGATTTCTTGCAGATACTTGCCAATCTCTGGGAGATTGTTGGATTGGAGTATCTTAATATGCAGGTCTTTTATTCCCTGCAGCAGGGTGTTTGGTAATTGGTTCTTCATGATCTTCTGTTAACGCATTAATTCAAAATTTGTTTTTCAGGAGTATACAATCCAATCCCGTTTCGCCCGGTTAAATTAAAAAAGGCATGCCAGAATATAGCATGAACCCCTGGCTTTTTATCCCCATATTCCTAACTTACTGAATTACAACAGTTGCTTGATCATCCAAAGATCACATCCAAAATGGCCCGATCGGCCCATGGGACCCTGGAGGTATCCAAATCCCGCTTTTTCATACAGGCCAATCGCGTTGCGCAATTCCGGCATGGTTTCCAGATAGATCTGCGTGAAACCAAATTCGATGGCTTTTTGAAAACATCTTTCCATCAATATCATCCCCCACCCTTGTCCGCGCATTTCAGGGATCAGATAAAGTTTAACCAGTTCGCAACAGCCCGCCGGCAAGCCGGGGGTTGGAAAA
The DNA here is from genome assembly GCA_013289175.1 of Bacteroidota bacterium. Lineage (GTDB taxonomy): Bacteria > Bacteroidota > Bacteroidia > Chitinophagales > Chitinophagaceae > Puia. The sequence continues at coordinate 5,208 of JABDAN010000071.1, read as the reverse complement.
ACACCCGATCCCCCCACGATTTTACCCGCTGATTCGACAATGAAATACGCGGCCCTGTCGGCCGAAAACAATTCAAACAACGAATCGGTGGTCGGATCAAAATATACCGTTCCCGGTTTATCTGCTTTAAACTCCTTTAGAATCTGACGGATGATCGCCGCTAGATCGGGGTTGTCCCTGGGTTCAATTTCACGGATGTAAATATTTGCCATGACAATGCTATTTACTATATTTTTATGGAATCCAGTCGGTTAGGCCTGATAAAAAAAATTCTCATGAAATTATATTTCCGGTTATTCCCATTTCTTTTTCTCCTGGTGACTTTTGAAACCATCCACGCGCAAAAAACCTACACGCTGCTTTCCAAGCAAACAGGCAAACTAAACTATTCATTGATTAACTCCCTGCCCCCTTCACTCAAGGCATTGGCTGCTTTCTACAGTGCACTGGGAGGAACCAACTGTGCCGATCAACGATGCGAATTGACTACGGCCCTCGGTCTGGGAAACCAGGGATCACCCGCACAGAAGGAACTGATAACAAAATATTTTCCCGGAGATAAAGTGGCCAACTTATTAATCGGTCAGGATTGTTATCTGTCGCCCAGTGGTTCTTCTTCTTTTTCCAATTTCGTATTCTTGAGTTTTACTGAAAAGGGAGCACAGGTTGAAGTAAATTATGAGCTGGACGTACTCAATCACGGAAACGTAAAAAAAATATTCGGACCGGATATTTACTTATTGAATAACCAAACTTTCAAAAACAAAAAACGGGTTCTCTACGCCTGGGCTGATAAGTAGCCAATACCCTTTCGTCCGTTCTCAGGACAGATATGCCTGGTTGCACAAAAAAGGACCCGTTGGATAGGATCAGCGAACTATCCGCTGCAAATCATCCTTGAAAAAGAGGAATGATAAACTTGTAGTGGGAACCTTAGAAGTCTAGTACAGGCATTAAGCACCTTTAACCGATGGATTTGGTGTTCAGCCGTTGCTACTAATTCAAACCATGAACCGGATTGCCATCATAGGTCGCAGGTTGTTTGACCAATGCAATGATTTGATAGATAGAATAGAACAAACCACCTAGAGAAAGAAAAAATATGGAGGCTGTGACCGTCTCCATCGTAACGCCCAGTTTCAAATATATCAAGGCACCGGTGAGCAGGCCGATTACGCCGCAAAAGAGAGCCCAGGATTTGAATTCGCTGATTTTCAATCTTTTCGTCTGTATTTTGGATTCTGGATTGGCGGAGGAAGAGGGATTGAATCCTTTCTTGGATAAATCAAACACGGGTGATTCCTGACGAACGGTCTGCATTGAAGTCTTTCCATGATTTAAGCAAAAAACCGTGCCAGAACCAAAATTGTTGATATCTCCCTTACCGGTTATCTCTTTGGTTGCCTTCGGTAAAGGGTCCAGGTCATCGGCCGTCCTCTTCATTAAAGTCCTTCAAACCCGTCGACTTTCCTAAAATTACCTTTCACCTACCGCCTATTCCGACCTCAAACTGGTAACCGGATTGGCAACCGCTGCCCGAATGGCCTGGTAGCTGATGGTAAGCAGGGCGATTAAAAAGGACATCCCCCCGGCCAGGACGAATACCCACCATTGAATATTGATTCGGTATGGGTAATTTTTCAACCAGGTATACATGGATAACCAGGCAACCGGTGCGGCAATGAGGAAGGCGATCATCACCAAACGGAGGAAATCCTTGGATATCAAAAAGGTAATACTGCTGACAGAAGCACCCAATACTTTACGGACTCCGATTTCCTTAATTCTCGTTTCAGCCATATAAGTCGCCAGTCCAAACAGCCCCAGACAGGAAATAAATATGGTCAAACCGGAAAAAAATGCCGCCAATACAGCGGCCCTTTTTTCATCTTTGAATTTCTTGGCGTATTCCTCGTCCACAAAATGATATTCGAAGGGATATTCGGGATTATATTTTTTAAAAATAGCTTCCGCCTGCTGAAGGCTTTTTGCTGTCGGCTGTAGGTTGCTCAGTTTTATATGAAGGACATTAAAAAAACCTTTACCCCCTTCAATAATCATGGGATGGGTGGGTTCATAGGGAGACCGGAGAATAAAATCCTTTATTACCCCAATGACATGAAATTTCACATCCCCGTCTTTAACGATCTGTCCAAGGGGTTCACGAAATTTCATAACCTTCAGGGCTGATTCATTTAAAATCATGGCACTGGAATCTGTAATGAAGTTTTTCAGGTCAAGGTCCCGTCCTGTGACCAGCTGCAGGCCGGTTGTTTTTAAAAAAGCTTCATCGGCAGAATAACGATCAAAATCAGTTTTGTCATTGGGATCCTTACCCTCCCATTCAAATCCCCAACTGTCGCTCCAGGCCTGGGTAAGCGGGGCGCTTGTTTTCGTAACAGAGCTGGCCGTTCCACCCGAAAGGAGTGCTGTTTTGATCAGGGAATAATTTTTTTCTATGTCTCCGGTGAGAAAATGATAAATGAGATTGTTTTTATCATAACCCGTTTCCCGATCCTGCGCATGGTTGATCTGTTGTTGAACAATGATGGTGCAAATGATCAGGATGATCGCAAAACTGAATTGCAATACCACCAGCACTTTTCTGGGAGTTACCAGTGCGTTTACTTTTTTGAATCCTCCTTTGAGCACTTTGACTGGTTGAAAAGAAGAAAGAAAGAACGCTGGATAGCTGCCTGCCAGTAAACCGGTGAATAATATAAAAGCCAAAACGAGCAACCAAGCGCCTATGCTGCCAAAATGGATATATAATTGTTTGTCGGTTATCTGGTTGAAACTGGACAAGCTCAATTCCACTAAGCCGACTGCCAACAAGGCCGCAAAGAAACTCAGCAGTATCGACTCACCCAGGAATTGTCCGATCAATCCTCCTTTACGCGCACCCACAACCTTTCGAATTCCCACTTCCTTCGCCCTTTTTTCACTGCGTGCCGTATTCAGATTCATGAAGTTGATACAGGCTATCAACAAAATAAACGAAGCGATGATGGCCGCTAGTTTGACAAATTCAATCCGGCCTCCGTCTTCGGCGGCTCCTTTAAAATTGGAATACAAGTGCCAGCGATCTATCGGGTATAAAAACATCTCCCATTTCGGTTCATCTGTTTCATATTTTCCCTTGAGCGTACGCATTTTTGCCTGTACGGAAGCCAGACTTGCCCCTGGTTTGAGCAAAACATAGGTGCGGGTTGAATTGTTTCCCCAATTGGTATCATCCCCTCCTATTTTGTGCAAGTAAGACCAGGGTAAAAGATATTCAAACTGAAACCTCGTGTTGCCGGGTGGATCTTTGGCCAAGCCGGTTACCCGAAAAGATTCTTTGTTGTCAATCTTGATGAGTTTTCCCATGGGGTCCTCGTTCCCAAAAATCTTCTTGGCCAGCTTTTCGGTTATGACAATGGAATGCATGTCATTGAGGGCCGTATGGGGATTGCCTTTGATCAACGGAAAACTGAACATATCCAAAAAAGCGGTGTCCACCATATTTCCCTGAACCATGATTCTCTTCTCCCCTACAGAAAATAAATAATTGGAAGGCCAGTTCACGCGAACGGCCACCTGTACTTCAGGAAAATCGTGTTCCATGGTTTTTGCCAAAACCATTGGGGTAGTATTCCAGCAATGGAGTTCACCACTGAATTCGGCCCGGTTCCAGGCTTCATAAATTCGGTCCTTTTTCTCATGAAAACGATCAAAGCTCATTTCATCATAAATCCACATCAATAAAAGCATCGCACTGGCCATTCCAATGGCCAGACCCGTAATATTGATAAAACTGAAAGCCTTGTTTTTCCAAAGGTTTCGAAACGCAATTTTGAAGAAATTTTTTAACATGATCTGGTTTTACAATGATTCATCGGGATAGACAAGAAAGACTGCCCGGTTGTTGCACCCATCATGGAGTTTATGGACCGCTCTTCCATCCGGGCAGTAGGTTAATCCATCGAACACAAAGATCCATCCACAACTGGGAACTGGTATGGTTGTTCATACTAAATCCATGTCCTCCCTGGTCATAGAGATAAATTTCTTCGGAAACATGGTGTTTTCTCAGCGCTTCGTCAAACAACACACTGTTTGCGTAAGGAACCGCCGTATCATCTTTGGCATGTACCAAAAAAGAAGGGGGGGTTTGGTCGGTAACCTGCAGTTCGTTTGAGTATTCATGAATTTTTTCGGGGGATGGATTGGGCCCAAGAAGGTTATGTGCCGAGCCCCAATGGACATTGGGCGTCATAAAACTGATTACCGGATATATGAGGATCAGAAAATCGGGTCTCAATGAAACATCCAGTGGATTGGAAATATAATTCATTTTAAAATGTGTTCCTGCCGTAGAAGCCAGGTGACCTCCTGCTGAAAATCCCATCAGGCCGATCCGGTGCGGATCAATATGCCATTGTGTTGCATGGGTTCTCAAAATCTGTATTGCCCGCTGGGCATCTTGCAGGGGTCCGATTTCTTTTTTGACCATGGTTTGATCGTCGGGTATCCGGTATTTCAGCACAAATGCTGAGATGCCCGATTCATTGAACCGGCGGGCAACATTCGTTCCTTCATAATCAATAGCCAGATTGGTGTATCCGCCACCCGGACAGATAATGACCGCAGCTCCGGTCGCTTTTTCCTTAGGCGCAAGGAAAATCGTCAAACTAGGATGGGAAACATGGCTGATGATCCGAATTCCATCCGAATTAAAATCAGCATGCTCCCGATCCTTTCCGGGTAGGCTGTTGGGTATATGTCCATTGTAAAGTGAAATCACGGTGGGTTGTTGACCATGAGCAATAAAAACGGGCAGCCCCATCAAAAAAGAAACGACCAGTATTTTTATCATGGTTAAAGTTAGGTATCACTGGGAAAATATCCTGATCAAATGACCCTACCTTTGCCCCTGAATTTTTAATATGTACCGTCGTCAGCTAGGGCTTATCGTCTTTATTTTTTTGTTTTTAGTGGGTGGTCTTCTTGCAAAGCCGGTTGTTTTCAATTCCCCCGATCAGGCAATAAAACCAGTTTCCGGAAATTGGCGGGGTTATATTCTGCGAAGCGATGGACACCGGATTCCCTTCAATTTTGACATTAAAAAAACTGGAGGTCAAATAATCATTCACATCGATAACGGTGCGGAACACTTACTGGTAGACAATATACATCAGCGGGGAGATTCCGTTTTTATCAATATGC
>JABDAN010000070.1 GCA_013289175.1 Bacteroidota bacterium | reverse complement strand
GGGACTTTCGGCTTATAATGTGTTACAACGTACCAAGGAAATTGGCATTCGCAAAGTGATGGGTGCGACTGTCAAAAGCATTCTTGTTTTACTTTCCCGCGATTTTCTAAAACTCATCTTAATTGCGTTGATATTCGCTATCCCCCTCGGTTGGTATATTATGGGGCGGTGGCTGGAAGACTATGCATTTCGAATCCATATCGGATGGTGGATATTCCTGGTGGCCGGTTCAGTCGCGCTGCTCATTGCCGTGACGACTATTTGTTTGCAAACCCTTAGGGCCGCCACAAACAATCCGGTTAATAGCTTACGTTCTGAGTAGTCGATTAAATATACCATAGTGAATCAGTTTCGCAGGCAAGCCCAACCCTGCATTTTATTCCCGGGTTTAAAATGTTGTCCTTTCTCGCGGCGTTTTCTTACCGCATCCTTCAATATTTGGGCGATCTATTTTAATCCCTCCAAATAGATTTGATGATAAAATCTAAGTCGAATGCCATCAGAACCTATTATATTTGAAATCTTTTATTAACTACCCGCATTTTCTAACATTTAAGTAGAACATTAAAAAATTCCAAAACGACCATCATGAAATGTCCGGGATATATCCTGATTGTTTTTTCATTCTTCCTTTGGGTCGAACCGGCTGGAGCGCAGATAACTTTTCCAATAAACGACATTGGCAGTCCCCAAGAGGATTGTTATGCGTTTATTCATGCCACGATCATCAAGGATCCGCAGACATTGCTACAAAATGCAACCCTGGTTATCCGCAAAGGTAAAATCGAGGCGGTTGGCATTCAGGTAACGCTGCCCCGGGATGCTGTTGTTGTGGATTGCAAGGGCAAGTATATCTATCCTTCCTTTATCGATATTTTTTCTGATTATGGCACCGAAGCACCTTCATCGGGTTCTGGTAAGGGTTTCAGGGGAGAATCACAATTTATTTCCAATACCAAAGGTCCTTTTGGGTGGAACCAGGCCATCAAAAGTGAATATGATGTCTCCCGGCATTTTACAGTCAATGATGGCAAGGCTAAAGAATTGCGTGCGTTGGGCTTTGGTACCCTGCTCGTACAGCAGATGGACGGAATTTCACGAGGTACCGGTGCCCTGGTTACACTGGCAACCGAAAAAGAAAACCTGGTGATGTTAAAGGAAAATGCTTCAGCCAATTACTCCTTCAACAAAGGAAATTCAACGCAGGATTATCCCAGTTCCTTGATGGGTTCTATTGCTTTGCTGCGTCAAAATTACCTGGATGCTCAATGGTATAAAACCAAGCCTGCCGGAGAAGGCACCAATTTATCCTTGCAGGCATTTTTAAACAATCAGTCTCTGCCGCAGATATTTGATGCCAATGACAAATGGAATGATCTGCGGGCCATCAAAATAGCCAATGAATTCGGTGCCAAATATATCATCAAAGCCGGGGGCAACGAATACCAGCGTATCCATGAAATAAAGGCGTCGAATGCATCTTTTATCCTGCCCCTGAATTTTCCCATGGCCATGGACGTAGAAGACCCCACGGATGCCAGATTTATCTCGCTGGCCGATTTAAAAAATTGGGAAATGGCACCCACCAATCCCGGGATCTTCGAAAAGGAAAACATCCCTTTTGCCCTGACCAGCTACGGACTGAAAGACAAAACCAGTTTTTTAGTAAATCTGCGCAAAGCCATTCAGCAGGGTCTGAGCGAAGAAAAAGCTTTGGAAGCGCTGACCAAAACGCCGGCTGGTTTATTGGGCATCTACGACAAAGTCGGAAGCCTGGAAACGGGGAAAATCGCCAATTTTTTGGTGGCTTCGGGAACCATATTTAACGAACAGACCATTATTTATCAAAACTGGATTCAGGGCAAAAAATATCTGCTAAAAGAAGATGGCTGGAAAGATATCCGGGGCGTTTACACCCTCACCGTCGGAAACACTGCTCATACCTTGCTCATCAAGGGGGACCTGTCCAAACCCACGGCGGAGATTGCAGACAAGGACACGACAAAAGTCGACCTTACCATCAAGGACAGATTGGTTCTGATGGTTTACGCCTTCAAGAAAGACAGCTTAAACAGCGCCAGCTTAAACGGTGTCATGATGGACAGTATCTGGAGCGGTACCGGTCAAACCATTGGCGGTCTTGCCCTGGACTGGGGAGTCACGAAAACGAGCAATGTATTTCCAGCGGACACCACCAAGAAGAAACCGGATGCTTCCCTGGTCTTATCCAGGGGAGTAGTTACTTACCCCTTTGACGGGTACGGTTTTAAGAGCCTACCAAAACAGGAAGACATTTTAATAAAAAATGCAACCATCTGGACCAGCGATCAGCAGGGAGACTTATACAATACGGACTTGCTCATTAAAAATGGAAAGATTGCGGCCATCGGAAAAAATCTAACCAGTACCAGCGCGAGAATCATTGATGGCACGGGTAAACATCTTTCACCGGGAATCATCGACGAACATTCGCACATTGCCGTTTCGGGTGGGGTCAATGAGTGTTCGAGTTCTGTAACATCCGAAGTTCGGATCAGCGATGTAATCGATCCGGAGGATATTGATATTTATAGGCAACTAAGCGGTGGGGTTACCAGCTGCCACATTTTACACGGAAGTTGTAACACAATAGGCGGACAAACGCAGCTGATTAAATTACGGTGGGGTCTCAACGCGGAACAATTGAAATTTGCCGGCAGCGACCCATTTATAAAATTTGCATTGGGAGAAAATGTAAAACGTACTTATTTCCAACAGAACAACCGTTTTCCTGATACCCGAATGGGAGTCGAGGAAGTGCTGGTGGATGCCTTTGCAAGAACAAGGGATTATGAAAAAGCAGGACCAGGCAAGAGAATCGATCTGAAACTGGAGGCACTGGAAGAAATATTACACAATCAACGATATATTACCTGCCACTCCTATGTGCAAAGTGAAATTACTGCCCTGATGCGGGTTGCTGATACTTTCCATTTTAAGGTAAATACTTTTACCCATATCCTGGAAGGGTACAAGGTGGCTGACAAAATGAAAATGCATGGCACCAATGCTTCTACTTTCGCAGATTGGTGGAGTTACAAAATGGAGGTGATTGATGCCATTCCACAGAACGCATATATCATGCAGAAAGTCGGATTAAATGTCGCCATCAACTCCGATGATGCAGAACAAGCCCGGCGTCTAAACCAGGAAGCCGCCAAGAGCATCAAATATGCCAATATGAATGAGGATGATGCGCTCAAAATGGTGACCATCAATCCGGCAACCATGCTGCATGTCAATGACAGAACAGGAAGCATTAAAATCGGTAAGGATGCAGACCTGGTTTTATGGAGCGACGATCCTTTAAGTATTTACGCAAGGGCCGAAATCACCATCGTGGATGGAATCGTTTATTACGATGTGCAGACAGACAAAGTCCTGCGGATGGAAATCGCAAAGGAAAAAGCAAGATTGATCCAGAAAATGATCGCAGCCAAAAAGGGAGGAGAAAAAACGATTCCTGCAGCACCATCCTACCGGGAAGACGATGGCAAAGATGGCGACAATCAGGATGGGCAATAATCATTTGGTTACAACCTTGAGGCAAAAAAATTTAATATGAAACAAACATTCCTATATTTCTTTCTGCTTATTTCTTTGGCAACACGAGCCCAAGAGAATATGCATCCTTCCCCAGCCCAGGCCGGTACCATCGCATTGATTCATGGTGTGGTCCATGTAGGAAATGGTCAGGTAATCGATGACGGTATGGTTGTGTTCAGCGGAGGGAAAATTGTCGATGTACGACCTACCGCCAGCCTGATGGATGTAAAAGTGGTTGATTTGAAAGGAAAACATATCTATCCAGGTATGATTGCCGCCTGCACGAATCTGGGTTTAACAGAAGTGAGTGCTGTTCGAGCCACAAGCGACTTTGAGGAACTGGGTGATTTTAATCCCAGTATTCGTTCCCTAGTTGCATACAATACAGACAGTAAGGTGATTAATACCGTCAGAAGCAACGGGATATTGCTTGCCAATATCGTACCCCAGGGCGGAACGATCAGTGGTTTATCATCGGTGGTTCAGCTGGACGCCTGGAACTGGGAGGATGCTGCCTATAGTAAAGACAATGGAATTCATTTTTATATGCCATCCCTGCTTAATGACCCCTTGGCTTTCCGGCGTCTAGGCGTTGAAGTGGATAAAATAAAACAGGGACTTGATAAAATTGAAACGGTACGAATTTTCTTTCGGGAAGCACAGGCATATAATCAGGAAAGTACCCATGCAGCCGTCAATTTAAAATTTGAAGCCGTCAAAGGGTTGTTTAACCAGTCCAAAATATTTTTTGTACACTGTGATCTGGAAAACGAAATCCTCATAGCTGTCCAAATGGCAAAAGAATTCAATTTCAAATTGGTCCTGGTGGGTGCCAGTGATTGCTGGCTGGTGACCGATATCCTCAAGCAGAACAAGGTGGCTGTAATTTTAGAACAACCCCATAATTTGCCCAATGCCGAAGACGACGATATTGATCAGCCCTATAAGACCGGTGCTGCCCTGGAAAATGCAGGCATTCTATTTACCATTTGTCAGGAATCTGGTTTTGGCTACTGGCGTCAGCGCAATCTGCCCTTCGAAGCAGGTACTATGGCCGCTTATGGTCTCACCAAGGAACAGGCTTTGTCCGCGATTACCTTAAATGCTGCAAAGATCCTGGGTATTGACGCCCAGACCGGTTCAATCGAAAAAGGAAAAGATGCGAATATCGTGGTCAGTGAAGGTGATATTCTGGACATGAGAACCAGCAAGGTTGTCCTGGCTTATATCCAGGGGAGGGAAATCAATTTGGACAATAAGCAAACCCAGTTGTTTGAAAAATATAAATATAAATACGGAATCCAATAAAAAATAAATCCATGAGACAGTGCGGTTGGAATAAAACAACTGACATATTATTCCTGCAACGTGCTAGTATATTCTACGCTGTCCATATTTTTGTTACCGATTGCCATTCATCCCCCTCCTTTCGAAATTTCCAGGGTTAAACATTCCCGGCATCCGGTTTTGTTTTGCATCGGAAAAATTGTTCAGGTTATAGGTAAAAGTCAACATTGCATACCGGGTGATTACATTTGTTCTTGCATAGGTCTCCATGCTGGATGTAACAGACTTAGTAACCGAAACATTGGCATTCAGTAGATCAAATACACTGAGACGTAGTTCACCATTTTTCTTTTTAAATAGCTGTTTGGCAATACTTGGATTCAAAAGTGGAACACTGGCATTGTAAGCGACCGCATGGTTATTGGTATAGGTGTAGTCAAAGGTTGTTGCAATCAGCCACCCACTATTGGTATAAGCTGTTATTTCAGCTGAGAAAGACTGTGAAAAAGCATTCAGGTTGCTGGGCGTATTTGATTTGGCAACCTCTCCTGTGCGGTTATTGATGGTATACTTGGAAGCTGTGCTGAAATTCATGTCAAAGTTCTTCTTGATGTTGGTAGTCCATGAAATGGTTTCCGAAATGCCGGTATTTTTCGCATATACGTGGGCATAATCATTTAACTCGGCGGCTAGTGAATCTTGGGCGATCAAAGACTGACTTTGAGTATAGGTGATATTGGTTATAAAATTCAGGTTTGATTTGGGTTTTGCTATGGGGAATCCATAGTTGAAATATCCCGAAATATTATAGGTTCCATTCAGGTTGACATAGGTGGTTTGCTGGCCACCCTTGCTATTATAATATACAGCAGTTTGGATATCATTGACTATTGTACTGGCATTGATGGTAGCAAACAGCACATGTTGCGAACCTGGTTCAAAGGAGGAATACAACATGCGTAAGCTATGTGTGAATTGTGGTCTAAGCGCGGGATTACCTTCCTGATAGTTGATCTGATCGGTTGTTGTTATAAGTGGTTGCAACTGAGTGACGGACGGAGTACCGGGTCGACCGGTATAGTGAAGACGCAGATGTTTTGTTTTGGATATCGTATACTGAAAATTTACAGTGGGTGTCAGATTGAGATAATCGTGGGTGATTAAAATATTCTTAGTCGTATTCAAGCTGTTAAACCCGGTAAGCTGCAAGCCAGAGCCTACAGACAAATTAAATTTCGGATCCTGAACCCGATAATTGACAGTGAACCGGTTGGCGTTTGAAATAAACCGGTAAGAATTACTAAAAAGGCTGTCGAAGGTCGTATAACTCTGAAGGGAATCGACATAGTCATACGTGTTGTTCGTCGATACATTGTGCTGATAGGTATAATTGTAATTGAACTCTAGTATCTGATTTTTCCCCACCGGTTCTGTATATGACAATGTAGGACTAATGGTATAGTTATGGGCCGCGTTTACATTGTATTGATTCAGCGTATCAAAACTAGCCGGTATATAAAAATGATTGGCCGCATAATTGTATCCATAACCATTGTTGATGTTTGCTGTTCCGGTAATGTCCAGGGAAATGGTTCTATATTTCTTTTCGAATTTATGCCGGAGCTGCAAATTGGAACCATTAATATTGAATCCATCATTGTGATTGGAAGAATAGCCGGCAGAGTTGTTGACCGGCAATCCCAAATTGTCTTTGGTGGAAGAACTGGAGGTAGCCGACGGGTCACTATTCTGGAAGGTGATATTCGGCCTGAAAATCAATGAATTGCTGCTGTCGAAGCGGTGTTCCAGATTCAGATAAATGCGATTCGTAGACAGCCGCTGAATATTGGACTGATTGGAAGTAGTCGTATTGGAACTGGTAAGTATGGTACTGTCCTCCTGGTTTACGACGATGTGTTGGTTGTTATAAAAATAACTCCCATAAAAATCCGTGTTGGGTCCGAATGCATTGCGGTAGTTGGCGCCACCTGCCCAAACGGTGGTCACACCACTATTGGCCGCCGGTGCAGCACCTTTACCGGTGGAGCCGTCCGCCGTAAAATTCTGTTTATTCACATCATTGGCCTGCCCAAGCAGGGATATCTGCTCGTCATTGTTAAACCGGTGAGCATTCAGACTTTCATCGTAATTTTCATTGGTTCCAACGCCCGCTACCGCTTTTCCGAAATATCCCTGACGCTTGTCTTTTTTTGTAACAATATTTATGGTCTTTACCCGGTTTCCATCGTCGAAGCCACTAAATTTACTTTGATCGCTCAGGTCATCAAAGACCTGAATTTTATCGATGATTTCAGGAGGCAGATTCCTGGTAGCCAGTTTCGGATCGTCATTGAAAAATCTTTTTCCATTTACCAATACCCTGGTAACTGTTTCTCCCTGCGCCGTTATCACACCATTTTTATCGACTTGGATGCCGGGCATCTTTTTTAACAGGTCCTCGGCAAGTGCGTTTGGTTTGGTTGCAAAACTTCCGGCGTTGTACTCCACCGTGTCTTGGTGAATACTGATGGGTGCCCGCTGAATGGTAACGACATCGAGTTGATCGGTGGTCCTGGTTAAATAAAGCAGATGCAGATCGAAGGTGGGATGGTCTGCGCTGATCGTAAAAGTTCTTCGAATATGATCGTATCCTTCAAAGCTGATCAGCAGCGCATAGGAGCCGAGTCTGAGGCTTTTGAATTGAAAAAAACCTTTCTGATCGGTGGTTGTAAACTGCGTGTCCGAAGAATCAGTCAGCGGTGTTATCGAAACCGTCGCCTCACTGAGGTCCTGTTTACTGGTCGTATCTTGGATAATACCTTTCAATGAACCCGTGGTCTTTTGGGAATAGGCAACGAATTGAATAAACAGCAAAAAAAATAGAACAAATGATGTTTTCATCCTATGCGAAATTCGACATTCATTCGTTAATGGGTTGATAAGAAAACAGGGGAATCCCCAATTATTTTTCACGGGGATCCTGAGAAAAGATGGTCCAGTCATCTTTTGCATGGCCCTTTTGCAGCCAAAGATCCATTTTCCCGGCAACGGCAGGCACCACGGTCAGGGTTTGTTGGGTGGAACCTGCCTGCTCCATCATGAGACGGGCATCTTTACGGGCCATACTCAGTTCCCAGGATGGCTGATCAAAGGTATGGCTGGTAATTTTTTTCAGGCGTCCCTGTGCTACCACCGCCGGATTCAGCAATTCCAGTAGGGAAGACAGTTCGCCATTTGGTACTTCCAGGGAAGCGGCGAGGGTAACGAGATCGGCGACACTTCCTGTGAGGCCGATGTGAAATAGGTTGCCTAATAGTTTTATAGCCGCGGCCTTTTGAGGCTGTTCCCCCAAATTCCAGAGTTTTCCGGTCATGGCAGATAATTCCGTTTCAAGAATTTTCACGACTTGTTGGTCACCGGAAATCAGCATGGTTCCGGTTCCTTCCAAGGCATTGGGCGGCCCCATAAAAACGGGTGCATGTATGTAAGTATATCCCTTTTTTTTCCAGTATGCCGATCGTTTGGCAGCTCCCGGAACTGAAGTAGTGGTATGATCGATGATGATGACCTGGCGTTCAAATCCCGCACTGGCTTTCTCCAATACTTCATCTACGACCTGATCATCAGAAAGTGTCAGGTGGATCCGGTCAGCTGTTTTTACTGCATCTTCTGGCCTCTCAAACGCTTTGGCGCCATAGGTTTCCAGAGCCTTCGCTTTTTCGGGGGTTCTGTTCCAGACCTGCACTTGCTCTCCTCTCTTCAGCAGGGCTCGAGTGAAATTAGCCCCCAGCAATCCGGTTCCTAGAAATGCTTTCATAGTCGATTTTTGTTTATGATGCAAAGTTACATAGCCGGTATCATTTTGTACCAACCACACAAACATTCCTTTAGTTCTTTAGAACGGTGGCGGAATAGCTGCCAGATACTCCGCCTATCTACAGCCAGAAGAAATAAGAAAGGATGGACCAATCGGCCCCCCACCAAAAAAAAGAAGAAATACGATGCCAACACAAATTCCAAAAACAAACTGGTCTTTATTGTATAAAGACTAAGGTGGGTATAACATTTACAAACATTACGCCCACGAAAGATTCAAGTTCTCCATGCTTTAGTGAAATCGCATCGCCATATAACAGGCCGGGACTAAAACCCCGACCTGTTTGCAGGCATTTATTCGATTTTTTCTAGGCATTTGCGGCAGCAGTTGGTGCAGCTGGCTCTTCCGATTTGTGCATAAACTTTTGCATAAGTCCGGGAAGAGAAGCTGCGATGGCTCCGGTGATAGCGGGTGGCAGCCCAAACTTGCTGGCCAGGCTACTGACCAATCCTCCTGAAACCGCACTGGTTAAAATATTTCCAGAACCCAGACTGTTTTCGAACTGGGAAAGTATTCCTCCCTCGGGTGCTGGGGACGCAGGCGGATTTTGCAGACCATTGGCTATATGTGTTGCCACTTCCCTGTGAATTTCATCTGCCTGTTCAGGCGGAATGTTACCGGCGATCGCAGGATGATTACCCATGCTTTCCTTCACCAACTGTAAAATTTGATCAAACATAAAATAAGTTTTAAAAAAATGAAAAATGATAAATGATTGTGCAGTATAGGATATATTAAAGTTAAACAATTTGAATACATGCCCTCGTTGGAATTTCACGTACACCGATTTGCTTAATGAAAATTTAATCTCCTTATCCGTGAAAAATTATTTGAAAAACTGTTTGAAATCTGGTTCTTCCCTTGTGTTTTTATTCCCGGTTATATTTTGAAAACCGCCGCCTTAAGAATTTTCTTACCAGTTGCCAGATCAAGGACATTCATTGATGATGGGTAAAGCGGTATCGTTTTAGGCTGCTTGCGAACGTCCCCCGTAAGATCTTTCAATCTAAGGGGAAAAACATACCCAGACAAATTAATAAACAAACTTAAAATCTGATTCATTCCCATTTCCGTATCTCCCCTAAATAATCACTTTAATCAAATTATCATGAAACAAAAAAAAATCATTTTAATCGTCTTGGTTGCTTTTGCCACCACGATTGGCGGTTTCCTACTGGCCTCTGATCATATCGATGCGCCGGCAGTAAAAAATCAAACCACAGACATAACCGATCTCTTTGTTTTTAACGGAGCCGATACCAATAATCTGGTGTTTGTAGCCAATACCCAGGGACTGCTGGCCCCGGCCTCTACGGGAGCGGCAACATTCGATCCCAACACGCTCATTCAGGTGAACATCGACAACAACGGCGACAATGTGGAAGACCTGGTCATCCAAGCCATTTACGCAGACGGAAAGATGAACTTCTACGGTCCAGCAGTCCCTACGGTTCCTGGCTTGAAAAGCCAGTTGGAAGGTGCGATAACCGCTTCGGTTTCGGTAACCCCTTACACGGCTTCCTCGCCCATCACGGCCACCGGGACCAATGGCATCATGGTGTTTGCCGGACCAAGAGATGATCCCTTCTTTTTTGATTTAAACCAGTACCACGCCATTCTTGCCGGGAAGGCCATGAGTTTCAACAATCCTGGTTCGGATTCTTTTGCAGGTACCAATGTCATGAGCGTCGTTGTAGAAGTTCCAAAATCCTTGCTGAAAAGCACGGGTAAAATCAATGTATGGTTGACAACCAAAAAGAAAGTGTAATTAAATATTATTTATTAATCAGAAACTTATAAAATGAAAAAGCATCTCTTAGCAAAATCAATTCTGAGCCTTGGCATCCTTGTGGTAACCGTGGTCTCCTGTAGCAAGTCCAATAACAACTCCATGCCTCCGGCGACCGTGTATTACGAACAAGCCGATCAGGTTGGCAGACCGGCTATCAACACGGTCTTTATTCCCGCCAGCGGTAAAGACAGTTTTAATACCACGATTCCATCTCAGATGCCAGCACTTTTTACCAACGATATGAAAACCTCCCTGCTTACATTGAATCCCAACTATACCACCAATCTACTGGGTTTGACATCCGATCAATTTATTGGTGTAGTGTCGACCGATGTGCTGAATGCCGCAACAAAAGGTGTAACCAGTTTTTACAATGGCACCCAGGTGCTGACCGGAAGAAACCTGAGCGACGACGTGATTGATGTGGAACTGACACTCGTTTTTGGTGGCCCTACGGGTGGGGATAATCCTGGTTTGACCAGTGATCATGTAAACGGCAACGATAAACCTTTCCTTGCTGCCTTTCCTTACGAAGCCAGTCCCTGGTAAGTCACGTCATCAAACGGGAAGTACCCGGCCATGCTTCATGAAAAATATTTTTCAACCAAAACAGCCATTCCTGCTAAGATCGATGGCTGTTTTGGCTTTTTTCATCATTGGACAGTCTGCGCAGGCCCATGTGGTGGTACAGGAGCTGGAAAAAATGTCCCCGACGAGTGCGGCCTGGATATATTTGAAACTAGGTTACCACCATATCCTGCCATTTGGCATGGACCATATTTTATTTGTCCTCAGCCTGTTCCTTCTCAGTCCGAATTTGAAACCTTTGCTATGGCAAGCAACGGCCTTTACATTGGCCCATT
Source organism: Bacteroidota bacterium (assembly GCA_013289175.1). GTDB lineage: Bacteria > Bacteroidota > Bacteroidia > Chitinophagales > Chitinophagaceae > Puia. The sequence goes on along the minus strand of JABDAN010000070.1, from coordinate 4,764 downwards.
CTATCACCCTGGGCCTTGCCATGTATCAGATCGTTCGGGCGCCGGCTGGAATTGTTGAACCCCTGATTTCTTTGTCCATCCTGTACGTTGCCTTGGAAAATATATTTTCCCCCCGTCTGAAACCCTCTAGAATCGGTATTGTATTTTTATTTGGTCTGGTACACGGGATGGGGTTCGCAGGTGCGTTGGGGCAGTTGGGACTACCGACGAATGCTTACCTTCTTTCCCTGGTAATGTTTAATGCAGGCGTTGAGTTGGGACAGCTTACCATTATTATAACAGCCTATTTTTTATTGTCCAAATGGTTTGGACAAAGGCCCTGGTATAGAAATCGAATCGTGATTCCGCTCTCTGCAGCTATCGCGGTCATGGCTGCCATCTGGACGGTGGAGCGGATATTAATCTAATAGTTTTTCGAGGTCTTTGACAATAACCGGGCTCAAATCATATTGATTCAGGTAAGCAGCTTTAAAAAAGGATTGTGCATTGTATCCTTTGTGGGCACCTTGCATGACTTTACCCATCCAATACAATTCCAGACCTTCCAGCGGTTTACCAGATACATTTTTTGCAAAGACATCATAGGCTTCTTGCGGGCGGTGGTTGGAAAATAAACTCCACGCGTACCAGGCATAGGTTTGTGGTGTGCTTCGGTTTTCGAGCTCTTTTTTGGAAATTTTTACGGCCAGGGCTGGATCATTCAAAATCCCAGTACACAATTCTATCAGGTATTTATTGTACATGTTGCCGTAAGATGAATCGGTTGCCAGTCTAAAAAAATCTTCTGCATATTTTTTTTCCTTCACACTATCCCCCCTGGCCTCGGACATTTGGGTGAGTTTGAAAACAGGGTCCGGTAATCGGCTCCTGACGTGCGCGAACTCAAATATTTTCTCTGCCAGCGAATCATTCCCGTCGTGTACGAGCGCAATCCAACCCAAGCCCGTTATACTATGAAAATCAGCGCCATTGATGGCTATACACTGCTTATAGAGTTCGGCAGCCTGCTTTAAATCGCCTGCATGAATATATAGGTCAGCAGCGTTGGACAGGGCTACCTGTTTGAGATAAGGACTGCTTTGTTCCAATTCAGCAGCCCGGAGCATGGCATGAATGGAGCTATCCAACTCACCATTCAGATGGTCCATTTTAGAGCGCCGGAAAAAATACCCGTAATCTGTATTGGATTTCAATTCTTTAAGTTCTTCGGAGGCATAAAAAAACCTTCCCAACTCAAAATCTACGTCAAAAGAGGCTGTCAGCCGGTCATATTTTTTAAGGCCAATTGATGTGGCCGCTTGCAGGTAGCTGTCTGCTTTTTTGAATTGGTGTTGCAGGATGGCGTCACCAATCAGGGTCAGGTCCGCTTGCGCTTCCCGGTGGTTAAAATTTGAATCCAGCTTACGCATTACGCTGTCTGCCGACTGTATATCGCGGATATCTCCAAAAAGATGAAATCGCAAAGAAAGGGCGCCTGCGTATTTGGATTCGCTGGTTATTCCTGGCAGCGAAGGCCGGATGCGGTTTTTCCAGAAAACCATCGCGGATTCATTGGTTTTGGCCAGCGCAGGTTCCTGGTAGTGCATGATCAGACTATCGATATAAATCTGATCAACTATTTGTCTGTTTGCGTGATTGCAGCCGGTGAGAGACTGGAGTATAAATAAGATTGCGACCGGTCCTTTCGTCATTTTTATCTTATCTACGTTCCGAACCGCTTGCCAGATTGCCCCAAAGGAAATATCCTACTGATTTTGCTGCCAATTCCTGCTTGGAGTCAGGCGGAACAGCCCAATTTTCGGGACTTTTGCTTTGGAGGCTCGCAAAAATATTTTACCTTACTTTCTCTACAAACACCCTAAACCTTATCATGGAAACTGATTCCATCACACGCCGCCCCCCTAGCAGCCCGCAGACCATTGAAAAAAGAGATACCATATCCCGCGAGGAGTTTATTCGGGACTATGTAATGGCGTCTAAGCCAGTTATTTTGACCAAGGCGGCCCTGCCATGGAAAGCGATTGGGAAAATAACTCCGGGTTATATCAAGGAAAAATATGGTCACCTGAAAAAAACGATCAAGGGCGTTGAATATACCTATTCCGAACTGATCGACCGGATTTTGCACTCTACTCCTCAGAATCCGGCGCCGTACCCCTTCAATGTCAACATCGAGGAGACATTTCCGGAGATCTTACAAGATATCAAACCGGAATTGGCATATGGGAAAATCGACCGCATCAACCATCCACTGGTACCCCGTTACATGATGTATGGTACAGAGGTATACGAATTGTTTTTTGGTGGGAACGGTTCCAGTTTCCCTTTTCTGCACTTCGATGAATTGTATATGCATACGCAGATTACCCAGATATACGGTTCCAAAGAATTTATTTTGTTTTCTCCGGAACAAACCAAATTTCTCTACCCCAAACCTGAAAATCCGAAAATTTCTCCCATCGATGTTTTTAATCCGGATTACGAAAAATATCCGCTTTTCCGGGATGCCCAGGCACTGCGCGTCAATCTCCTTCAGGGGGAAACCCTTTTCTTCCCAACCGGCTGGTGGCATTCAACCCAGATCCATGAGCCCAGCATAACCTTCGGTCGTGCTCAGCTCAACGGAATTAATTGGAACCTATTCGTCGAAGATGAATTCAAGGTCTGGAAAAGAAAATCCGTTTTTTTGGCTGTTCCGATGCTGATTTATGGAAAACTGGTGGGTCAGCTGATGAATCTGCAGGAAAAATTTATGAAATAACCTGGCTTACTGCCCACTTTTAGCTAAAATCAATCCTTGTTCCGGAACCCATTTGTCGTATTCCATGTATTTAGCGGTTTCAGCTGCGATGTTTTTGCCTCGGATTTTTTCAACCAGGTGCAAAGCTCCGTCAATACCCGCGGAAATACCGGCGGTGGTAATCACTTTACCATTGTCAACAAAACGGACATTGGATAAAACTTTGGCCTTGGGGACGGCCTCTTTCAGTTTTTCTATACTCGAATGAAAGGTAGTAACCGTCAATCCATCCAAAAAACCTGCCTTACCCAGAATAAACGCACCGGTACAAACTGAAAAATAAAATTCCGGTGTGGGTGCATTTTTCAACCAGGCAATAACTGCCGGGTCATTTGCCGCATTTCCGGAATTGCCGCCAAAGAACGCAAGAATATCGGCAGCGGGCGCGTCGGCGATTGTATAGTCCGGAATAATTTTGAGCACGCCCTGCGCAGTGATCGGATCCTTGGTTTTTGAAACAATGGATACGTCAAATCCGGCATAGGAAAATACTTCCAAAGGACCGGCAAAGTCCAGAATTTCAACCCCGTCTTGCAGGTAAAAAAGCACTTTTACCTTTTTGTCGTTTGGCATGTTTTTAGTTTTATCCCCGTTCATGAAAAAAAATCCTGATTCAAATACAAGGTTTATCAGCGAACTATTGTTGCCTGAAAGAGAGGGACCCATGGCCAACCACGTAGATGCGCTGATTTTATTTGCCTGGATCTCCTGGCTCCCGTCCAGGATCAGAAAACTTAATACAAGCATCCAGCACCGGATAAATGTTTTCATATACTTTTAATTTTAAACAAAAATAGAAGCTTGGTGCTTGCTGCGACGGCCAAACATAACCCGGATCAGGCCATTAATCTCGGGTCTTCACCCGGTTCAACAGCAGCGATCGAAGCCTGTTGGTGCTTTTTAAACCACAATGCAGGGCGGCTGCCTGAAAAGTATGCCCTTCACTCACTAATTTATGGGCGCGTTCTGTTCTCAGTTTATCGGTATACTCCCCAATGGTGATATGCGTCGCTTTTTTAAAAGAGCGGCTCAGATTGCGGACACTCATATTTACTTTTTCGGCCAGCTCTTGGATAGAGAACCGGTGATCCAAGGACTTAGACAAGGTATCCTGTACGATATGGATCCGGTCATCCAAATGATTCCTGTATTGGGTATAAATACTTAGTTGGGGATCCTCAATGGTTCGGCGAAAATAGATCACCACTTCTTTTGCGATTTTTGCAGCGAAACCGGCATCCCAAAGTTGTTCAACCAGATACAAAGCCAGGTCAATTCCGGAAGAAACGCCGGCGCTACTGAAAATCCCACTGTCTTCCACAAAAAGGCGATTGGAACGCAGTTTTGCCAAGGGATAGGCTTTTTTAAATTGCTCGGTATATTTCCAATGGGTGGTACATTCCCGATGATCGAGCAATCCCGCTTCGGCTACCAGGAAGGCACCGGTACAAACTGAGCAGATGATTACCTGCTTGGCATATTGGGTTTTCAGCCATATTTGGAAAGGCACCGAATCCATCAAAAACCTTTTTTCCGACAACAACGCAAATTCCAAACCTGGAATAAAAATCAAGTCTCCAGCCTTTAAATCCAATTGATCATAAGGTATCAGTTGTTGAAAACGAAGAGCACTGCTGCTGACCTCTTCGGTTTGCAAAACGGTCATGGTAGAGAAAACCGAGCGAACCGGGGCACCATAGGAAGCGGCCTCATAAAAAATATGCGCAGGTCCGGTAAAATCCAGCAGATGAACCCTGGGCGGGATTATAAATACAGCCTGTATAAAAGACGATGGTTGGGGATCCATCCACTAAAAATAAGCACTTAATCCTCATGGTTCACGCGGCGGGGGATTAGAAATATCTTAAAAATGGTTTAGTAAATTCTACCAATACTTTCTCCTGTTTTATGATATACTGCAAATCCGTGTTCGGTGATTGGAATATTGGCAGAAATCAATTTCC
>JABDAN010000069.1 GCA_013289175.1 Bacteroidota bacterium | reverse complement strand
ATAGGGGCCGCTCATCAGGGATCGGGACATGGGAGCAATCTTCTTAAAAGCCCCTGAGCCGATCATGATTCCCGCTACGAGCAAAACACTCGACAAAAGACCGATTTCCCTGCGGAGGGTATTTTTGGTGAGGTCCTTTTCTTCCTGCATCTGGATAACTAATTTTTTTGAATGCGCAGGTGGATTCCATTTACCTGGATCCCAGCGATATGTTTAAGTTAGTCCTACTTGGGGAGAATTCACGGTCATCTCAAAAGCTTTCCACAAAATATTTCCGCCATTCCTTGCTGAAGACGAAACCTGGATTGGGATCAAAAAAATATTTTATTGGGAACAATGGCAATCACGGTCGGGATTTTTTCTCAAATACAGCAGAATTTGGTAGAACTGTTTGTAAAATCAAAATAGAAAATCCCCCATCCCGGTATTGGGCGACAGGGGATTTTTTTTATGATGCATGGACTGGTTTACCCGGCAAGGTCTGCGCCTTTGCGTTGTGAACTAAGCCCGGTGAATCCTGCGGCTCACATGATTTTCCTGGCGATTCAGTTTGTTTTGCTCATGACGGGTGATGTGACCGTCGTGCCTATAGGCCATCCGTCTTTCTTCCCGGCGGATTTGATGATCCCGTCTGTGCATACGACTGGCCTGGCCTTTGCTGATATCTCCTTCCTTTCTTTTGTTGTTTATCCTGCGGTCCTGATTTTTCAAACGTTGGTTCACTTCAGCGCGGCGTGGATGGTTTTTGTCAAAGTTTCCGTCCTGTGCCTGGGAAATATTTGCGAATCCAAGAAATGCAATGAAAAGTGCTGAGAATAAAAATTTCGATTTCATAGTATTATTTTTAAGTGCTTTTGCACTCCTTATAGACCGGACGATGAAAAAGAAGTTTAATCCCTTGATCGCTTTAACATAGTTTTCCCTTTCTTCCTTGTATGCGATGGAATATTAAAAACTCGTGTCGTCCGCACTCGGACCGTAACTTCCGGGAATGGGGACATCCAGTAAGCGCAAGAAAACGCCCAGCTGCGCCCGGTGATGTATGGTCTGCGACATTGCCATGCGGATTACCTCTTCTTTGGTAATCGTAAGATAGACCTGTTCTCCATTGCGCATGGTCCAGCTGTTCTGCAAGTACTCATCCGTTGTCTGAGATAAGGCTTCGATCGCTTTTTTCTGGTTTTCTTCAAAAATGGACTGCAGTTCCCGGTTGTGGTTCACCAGCGTGGGTTTGTAATCGCCAGCGGCAAAATCAAGCACACTGGTGTGAATACCGAGGGGAATCCAACTGGGAAGTTCAGCCAGATGGGTAGCCAAGCCAACCAACGACATGCTTTTGGGATGGGGTTTCCAGTCATACTTATCCTCTGGTATTATTTGCAGGAATTTACGGGTGATCGCAGCTTCTGCCTTTACCTGTTTTTCAAAAAACGAAACGATGGTGTTCATATAAATGATTTAATGAACCACAAAGGAAACGGCAGTGACTGACAACCCTATGGCAGAGCCCTTTTTAATATTTTACGGGAAGTAGTTTCATGTATTCGTCCAGGGGCATGTGTTTGGCAATGGTAAAATCCTTGCCGGTCGATTCCAGGCGTAGGATACGCGAAACACGAAAATCCCGGTAGTCTTTTTTATTGTGGCACCATCCGATCAAATGCCAGCTGAGGGCATAAAAAACCAATCCGATGGGTTCCATTTTGCGGATGGATACCTCTTCCTGTTTGTTGGTGTAGCCAATCTCGATGATTTTCTGGGAACTGATGGCTTGCTGGATGCGGGTCAGGTATTCGAAATTCTGTACAAAACAAGGCGGGACCTGGAGTTTGATATTGCCTGCCAGTTTTTCTATCGAATCCTTTTGGGTAGAACGCAAAACAGATTTGACTTTGGTCAGGGCAGAGGTATAATGTTGCTGAATCGATTTGTCTCCAAAAGCCCCCACGATGGACTCCATCAAAAGCAGGGCATTGGCTTCGTCGCTGCTGAATGATACGGGCTGAAGAAAATATCCGTTCACAATAAAATAACCCCGGTGCGGCTCAAAACTAACCGGGATACCTTGTTCGTTGAGTGCCTTGATGTCGCGGTAAACAGATCGCACACTGATATGGAATTTTTCTGCAATCTTCTCACCAGTTACAAATTTTTTGGATTGCAGCAGGGTGAGTATTCCAAATAATCGGTCGATTCGGTTCATGTTTCAAATTTACCACAATCGGACAATGGACCGGCTGGCTGGGATACCAGTTGTCCCGGCAAGCCTGTCGCTTGGTGAGGGGTTGGATTAATAACGGGCCGCCTTCCGCCGGGTCCCGGGGAGAAGACACCGCCAAAATAGTTAGTTTTTAATTACTAAAAAAATTAGTGTGCATAAAATATTTACCCTAACTTTGAAGAATCAACTACTTTAAACGACTAAAAACCACGCCATGTCAAACGCAGAAAAATTAAAAGCACTGAAGTTAACCATTGATAAAATAGACAAGGACTACGGCAAAGGCAGTGTGATGATGATGAATGAAAAAAGTACCGAACCCATGGAAGTCGTTTCGACTGGTTCCATCGGCCTGGATGTGGCTTTGGGCATCGGCGGACTACCGCGCGGGCGGGTGATTGAAATTTACGGACCGGAATCTTCCGGTAAAACCACCATCGCTACCCATGTGATTGCAGAAGCACAGAAAAAGGGGGGTATGTGTGCTTTCATTGATGCCGAACACGCTTTTGACAGCAACTATGCCCGCAAACTGGGGGTAGACGTGGACAACCTACTTATCTCACAGCCTGATTATGGTGAACAGGCCCTGGAAATTGCCGACCGGCTCATTCTTTCCGGCGCACTCGATGTAGTGGTGATCGACTCCGTTGCCGCCCTGGTTCCCAAAGGAGAACTGGAAGGAGAAATGGGAGACAGCAAAATGGGACTCCATGCCCGTTTGATGTCACAGGCCCTGCGTAAGCTGACGGCTACGATCAGCAAAACAAACACCATTTGCATTTTCATCAATCAGCTCCGGGAAAAGATCGGAGTGATGTTTGGAAATCCGGAAACGACGACGGGCGGGAATGCGTTGAAATTCTATGCTTCCGTGAGGCTGGATATCCGCCGGATGAGCCAGATAAAAGATGGTGAAGAAGCCATCGGCAACCATGTAAAGGTCAAAGTGGTGAAGAACAAAGTAGCGCCACCCTTCCGCAGTGCAGAATTTGATATTATATTCGGCGAAGGCATTTCAAAAATGGGTGAAGTGATTGATATGGGCGTCGAGTTCGGGATCGTACAAAAAAGTGGCAGCTGGTTCAGTTATGGATCCGACAAACTTGGACAGGGCCGGGACGGCGTTCGTCAACTGCTGTTGGACAACCCGGAACTGGCGGCAGAAATAGAAGCAAAAATCCGTGCGAAGATCAAAGAAACCCAGGAAGGGGTAGCAGAAAAATAAATAAAAAACAAAATACTTGGGTTGGTAAGTATGGAGGCTGTCCTTTGGGATGGCCTTTTTTCATGGGCATCCACCCAAAGCCGGGTTAAGCCGGACATTCCGGACATAAAAAAAGGGGTCAGAATAAAAATTCAACCCCGTTTTAAAATCCAATATCCTATGAAAAACCGAGGTAAAGATATACGTAAACATTCATATCTGCAAGCCACAAGCCATTTACCCGGGAATCATTAATTGTTTTTTACCAGTTGTTCGGACATCACGGCATTCGTAGATTTATCCGTCGCTTTGAGTATATAACTTCCTTTTTGTAAAGTAGACACATTAACAATCTGCATGCCGGCAGCCACTTCCTGTGTAAACCAAACGATTCCGTAGGAATCCTGTACCTGAACACTCAGAGGATGGGCAGACCGGATAATCAAAAGTTTATCAACCGGATTGGGATAGAATCTAAAATCGATATCCCCTATGGAATTCATATTCACCGTCTTTGAAACCTGTTCTTTCCCGTCTTTGCCGGTAATCCGGATCCGGTAAGAAACGGCACCGGACCCTACAGAATTATCTACCATTGTATACACCGAATCGGTTCCGACCGAAGCATCCATGGCACTCAATACGTCGAAATGAAGGGCATCGGAACTCTTCTCCACAATAAAAAAATCTTCAGTTTTCACCGCAGGCATAGACCACCGCAAAACGGCGTGGCCATCCACGGGTGTAACAGTAAAAAAACTGAAAGGGGAAGCGGTTTCTGTGCTGGAATTGCTAGGCGGGTGGTTTGGGCTTGACTGCCCCATCAGTCCACAGCATATGCATGCTGAGGCCAACAACATCTGAAGTTTCTTCATTGGATAAAAAATGTGAATAAGCTGTGAACAAAATCCATGCCGTTCGCAAAATCAGGGGTGAATCAAAACAGAATAGAATCGCTAGGCCCTGCCATCGCCCTTTTTATACTTTCGTTGAAAGCCGGTACAGCAAAGGGTTTGGGGATATGACTGTGTGGACATAAAAAAGTTTAAAGAATCCAAAAGAAAATTCTTACCGATCATCTCCTCTTAAGGGAAGCCGTGGGAAGTCGGGGTGGAAAGAATCGTTCCTGACTAAATCATCCCAAAGACATGTGCCGATATCCAGGGTCGCCCGCCGCCTTTCCTTGAAACAAGCTCCAGGCTTATGGCTTACATTGCAGTAAACCCTTTTACATGAGCATTTATAAAATGGGCAGCAGCAAACGCATTGCCCTGGTTGCCCACGACAATAAAAAAACGGAACTCATCGAATGGGCAGTTTATAACAAGGCAGTTTTGTCCATGCACCGACTTTTCGCCACCGGCACCACGGGTAAACTATTGGAAAAAGCCCTGGGGATCCCCATCACCAAATTTATGAGTGGTCCGCTCGGAGGGGATCAGCAGATCGGAGCCCGTATCGCCGAAAGAAAAATTGACGTATTGATATTTTTCTGGGATCCCATGGAAGCCCAACCCCATGATCCCGATATCAAAGCCCTGCTCCGGCTGGGCGTGGTATGGAATATCCCCTTTGCCTGCGACCGGTCCACAGCAGATTTTCTGCTTACCTCACCCCTCATGCACCAGGATTATGAAGTGATCCAGCCGGATTATTCCCTTTACCTGAAAAGGCCTCCCAGGTAGTTCATTCTTCCTATCTTTATTTTCATCTATCACCCGCACGAACCTGTTCATTTGAAAAGAGTTTTAACAATCAGCCTACGGATTCTGGCGGTTTTGTTGGTCCTGGTATTGCTCGCATTCACCGGTGGTTGGATCTACCTGAAGCAGCATAAAAAAGAAGTGATCAGCTTTATTGAATCGGAAGCCAAAAAAGGGCTCAATGGAGGAGAACTGCATTTGAGCGATATCAGCATTGGTTTTAAACACACTTTTCCACGGATTGCATTTACCATCGATACCCTGGTCTTAAGAGACAGTCTTTGGACAGAGCACCACCACGACTTGATTTGGGCGACCCGGGCCTATGCCACCCTGGATTTTTTCAAACTCATCATAGGAAAAATCAGCATCGGGCGGGTTCAGCTAATAAACCCGCGGTTTTATATTTATACAGATTCATTTGGATATACCAATACCTCCGTATTCAAAAAGAACAGCCCACCCAAAAAAGATGCACCCAGGAACCTGGACTATCCCATTGTGGAAGTGAACAACGGCACCCTGACCGTTGATAAAAAAGACAACAACAAATTCTTTGATTTTGACATCCCGGATCTGGAATGTCATATTCAGGGAAATGCCGCCGATCAAACCCTGCTGATCGACACCAAGCTCAATTGCCGGATTCAGAAAATGACGTTTACCATGGAAAAAGGTCCTTTTCTGGAAGGAAAAACAGTCATCGGAAACTTTCAATTTCAGTTCAATCGGGCTTCCAAAATCCTCCAGTTTGAAAAGATCCGGCTGGCCGTTGATAAACAACCCTTTGTTTTTTCCGGCAAGTTTTATCTGGCAGAAGTACCCACTCCTTTTTTACTATCCTGGGAAACCGATAACCTTTCTTTCCGTCAGGCAGCGTCCTTCCTTTCTAAAAATATCCGGGCAAAATTGGAACAATACGAAATTTCTGAAACCATTACCCACCTGACCGGATCGCTGGATAATTCAGAACCGGAATATAAAACACCCCTAATCCATTTGAACCTCCGCGTCGAAGCGAAAACCATTGCCACTCCCATAGTCGTGCTGAACAAAGTTTCCTTTCATGCGACTTTTAGCAATGAAGAAATCCGGGGCAAAGGTCATGAGGATTCAAATACGGTCATGCATTTTACCGCGCTTCGGGGAAGCCTGGACAAGCTGGATTTCCGCTGTGATTCCGTCGAAATCCACGACCTCGTCCATCCCCGGATGAAAATGCATATGTTATCCAATTTCCAGTTGGAGAATGTCAATAATTTCATCGATGAAAACACCCTGGCCTTTACCAAAGGATCCGGCAAGCTGGACCTTCGTTATAGTGGTTCCCTGGAACAATCCTACGATAGTCTGCGGATGATAGCCGGGACATTCAATATAGATTCGGCCGGGTTACTTTCTGTTCCCCGGAATTTGCAGTTTAACAATGGCAAAGGTGCCATCCGTTTTCAAAACAAAGACATTTTGGTTGATAACCTGGCACTGCAGACGGGCAGTACGGATCTGCTGATGAACGGGAAAATAAAAAGCATTTTTTATCTGATCAACCAAAAAAATAACAAACTCACCATCGACTGGACCATCCGCTCCAATAAATTAAACCTGAATGATTTTACCTCCTATTTAAAACAACAGAAGTCACGGAATCTTTCGGCAAAGAATAAGTCCTCGCTGGCACAAACCGTAACCAGTTTCACTGCTTTGCTGGCCAGTGCCAATTTTAACCTGAACCTGAGTGCCCGGCAAATCATTTATAAAAAATTTAACGGCAGCAATCTGGAGGCAGATATGACACTGGACAATGATGCCGTGAATCTTAAAAAAATAAAACTCCAGCATGCCGGCGGAAGCGTCCAGCTCTCAGGAATTCTCAGCAATGAGCCCATATCCAACCCGTTTTCTTTTACCGCGCAGCTCAGCAAGATTGATGTCAGCAAGATTTTCTATGCCTTTAACAATTTCGGCTTGAAATCTCCCACCGATAAAAATATTGGGGGTACGATGACAGCGGATGTGACGCTTCAAGGCAGATTTACCAACAAAGCGACCTTGCTGGACGATGACCTCAATGGATTTGTAAAATTCAATCTCTCCGATGGACAGCTGATTGATTTTGAGCCGGTTCAAAAAATTCAAGAAACGGTTTTTAAAAGCCGGAATTTTTCTGACATCCATTTCGCAGACCTCCACGACCTGTTGGAAATAAAAGGAAAAAACATTGTGATCAACCGGATGGAAATCCGCTCTTCCGTTCTTACCATGTTTGTGGAAGGCGTCTACAATATGAAGACAGGTCCCGATCTGAGCATCCAGGTTCCTTTGAGTAATTTGAAAGCCAGCAAGGATTCGGTTCTTCAAAACAAGGGTATTTTTAGTAAAACCGGTGTCAGCGCCCGGCTCCGGGCCCAGCGCGGAGACGACGGGAAACTCAAAATATCCTGGGACCCTTTTAATAAGGCGGGAAAAAAACTCAAATCAAAAAATGCAAACACTAAATCCTGAGCCAGACGACGCGTTGTGTGCAGTATCCCTTCTTCTCCCCATTCATTCGTTTTAGGGCTAAAAACGTAACTTACAGGTCCTAAATTTTTTCAAAAAATGGAGTTTAAAGTCCACTCCCCCTATACCCCGGCCGGTGATCAGCCCGAAGCGATTCTTCAACTGACCAAGGGTTTGATGGAGGGTGAAAAATATCAAACCCTACTGGGAGTAACGGGCTCTGGAAAGACATTTACCATTGCCAAAGTCATCGAGCAGGTTCAAAGGCCTACCCTGGTTCTCACGCACAACAAAACGCTGGTGGCCCAACTCTATGGAGAGTTTAAACAATTTTTTCCTGATAACGCCGTGGGATATTTTGTTTCTTACTACGACTACTATCAGCCGGAAGCCTATATGCCGGTCAGCGACACCTATATTGAAAAAGACCTTTCCATCAACGAGGAGCTCGATAAGCTCCGGCTCCAGGCAACGACGCAACTGCTCAGTGGACGCCGGGATATTATCGTGGTGGCTTCCGTAAGTTGCATCTACGGTATTGGCAATCCAGAGGATTTTGAAAATGGTATCGTCCGCATCAAAAGCGGACAGACTTTATCTCGGCAGGGATTTTTACACTCCCTTGTCAATTCCCTGTATACCCGTGACCAGTTCGAATTCAAACGCGGATCCTTTCGGGTACAGGGTGATACCATCGATATCAACCTGCCTTACCTGGACTATGGCTACCGGATTACTTTTTTCGGGGACCAGATCGAAGAAATCGAGAGCTTTGAAATGAAGACCGGAAAACGCATCATGCCCATGGACAATGCGGCGATATTCCCTGCCAATCTTTATCTGGCCCCCAAGGAAATGCTAACACAAATTCTTCTGGAGATACAAGATGAAATGGCTGCCCAGGTAACTTACTTCAAGCGTGCCGGAAAATTTATAGAAGCGCAGCGTTTGAGCGAACGCGTAAATTTTGATGTAGAAATGATCCGTGAACTGGGGTATTGCAATGGAGTAGAAAATTATTCTAGGTTTTTCGACCGCAGAAAACCTGGGACCCGGCCTTTCTGCCTGCTGGACTATTTCCCGAAAGATTTTTTATGCGTAATTGACGAAAGCCATCAAACGATCCCGCAGGTCAGCGGAATGTACGGAGGAGACCGAAGCCGAAAACTGATCCTCGTAGACTATGGGTTTAGGTTGCCTTCCGCTCTAGATAACCGTCCTCTGAATTTCCATGAATTCGAAACCATGACCGATCAAACGATTTATGTTTCGGCTACCCCCGGCGATTATGAACTCGAAAAATGCGGGGGCGTGGTCGTTGAGCAGGTGGTTCGTCCTACGGGATTATTGGATCCTCCCATAGAAATCAGACCCAGTGTAAACCAGATCGATGACCTGCTGGATGAAATCGATGGCCGTATTAAAAAGGGTGGAAGGATTTTAGTGACAACCCTGACCAAAAGGATGGCCGAGGAGATGGATAAATATCTGGCCCGTTTAAACATCAAATCAAAATATATCCACAGCGAAGTCGATACACTGGAAAGAGTGGAAATTCTTCGACAGCTGAGACTCGGTGAGATTGATGTACTGGTGGGCGTGAATTTGCTCCGGGAAGGCCTGGATCTCCCGGAAGTAACCCTGGTGGCCATTTTAGATGCGGATAAAGAAGGGTTTCTCCGCAATGAAAGATCTCTGACCCAGACAGCGGGCCGGGCCGCTCGCAACGTGGAGGGGCTGGTGATTTTTTATGCCGACAAGATGACCGAAAGCATGCAACGGACTATCGATGAAACCAGCCGGCGACGGGCCAAACAGGTATTGTACAACGAGCAGCATGGGATTACTCCCCGCACGATTCTTAAATCAAGACAGGATGTATTTGCCTCCACTTCGGTCCTGGATATAAAAGGATTCGACGAAAGAAATCCTTATGCGATTCCGGGAGACCAGGATCTTATTGCGGTAACAACGGAAGAACCGGTAGAATATCAAACGATCCCCCAACTGGAAAAAGGGATTTCCAAAATAAAAAAGGAAATGGAAAAAGCTGCCCGTGATCTGGATTTTATGGAAGCCGCCCGCTTGCGGGACACCATGTTTTCCCTGCAGAAGAAATTAACTGAAATGAAAAACTAAAACGGTTTATGAACAAGAAATTGTTTTTGCTCGATGCCATGGCCCTGATCTTTCGCGCGTATTATGCCCTGATAAGATCCCCGCGGATCAGCTCTACCGGGAAAAATACAAATGCCCAATTCGGGTTCACCAATACCCTGGTGGAACTGATCAACAATCAGAAGCCTTCCCATATGGCCGTTTGTTTTGATACGGAAGCGCCCACAGAACGTCACACCGATTTCACCGACTACAAGGCCAACCGCCAGGAAGCTCCCGAAGACCTGATCATCGCCATTCCGGATATCAAAAAAATTGTGCGGGGGTTCAATATCCCCATCATGGAACTCGACGGTTATGAAGCCGATGATGTAATAGGCACGCTTAGTAAGCAAGCGGCTGCCGCCGGTTATGAAGTATTTATGGTTACCCCGGACAAAGATTACGGCCAGTTGGTCACCGATCAGGTCAAAATTTATAAACCCGGATACCAGGGCGGAGGAGTGGAAATCCTTGGCAGGAATGAGGTGCTCGAAAAGTGGAATATCAAATCCATACCTCAGGTGATCGATATCCTCGGATTGATGGGAGATGCCGTGGACAATATTCCGGGCATACCGGGGATCGGAGAAAAAACGGCGGCCAAACTGCTGGCTGAATACGAAAGCCTGGAAAATGTTTTGGCAAATGCGGAAAACATCAAGGGCGCATTGGGGGAAAAGGTAAAGGCCGGTAAAGAGCTCGCGATCATGAGTAAGAAACTGGCCACCATCATTACGGATGTGCCGGTTCAGTTCCACGAAGAAGATTTCCGCTTAAAGGAATGGAACAAAGAGATACTCCGCGAGATTTTTTCAGACCTGGAATTCCGGACCGTGGCAAAAAGGATTTTGGGAGAAGACTTACCCGGGGCCAACGGATTGAAACCCGTTCCCGAAGGAGTGCAACAGGACTTGTTTGGAAATGCGGTGACCGCCGTTCCCCCAAAAGAAGAAGAGACGCCGGAAGCTGCACCGCTGAGTGCAGAAAAAAATATTTCAAATACCCCGCACAATTATATCTGTGCCGATACGCCTGAAAAAAGAATGTCCCTCATTACCCAGATGCTTGGCGAAAAAGAAATTTCTTTCGATACCGAAACGACCGGTATCGATGCCAACAATGCCGATCTGGTGGGACTTAGTTTTTCCTGGAAGTCCGGAGAAGCCTATTATGTGCCCGTTCCCCCTCAGAGAGCATTGGTGCTGGATATTCTGGCTGAATTTCACCCGCTCTTTGACAATCCCGACCGGCTCTGGATTGGACAAAATACCAAATATGATCTGCTCGTGCTGAAATGGTACGGAATTGAAATCAAGGGCAAATTGTTTGATACCATGCTGGCCCATTATGTTATTGATCCAGAAGGCAAACGCGGGATGGATTTATTGAGTACCCAATATCTTGGCTACGAACCGGTACATATCGAGGAACTGATCGGCAAAAAGGGGAAGGGTCAGGGGACCATGCGGGATGTCGCCATAGAAAAAATAACGGAATATGCGGCCGAAGATGCCGACGTCACTTTGCAATTGAGAAATAAGATCCTACCACTGCTGGACACAAAATCTGTTCGAAAAGTTTTCGAACAGGTGGAAAACCCACTGGTAAAAGTGTTGACGGATATGGAATTCGAAGGCATCCGGGTTGATATGGATTTCCTGAATCTGTATTCTAAAGAGCTCGAGAAAGAGGCCGCTCAGGCTGAATCGAATGTATACCGGGATGCGGGTGTACGTTTTAATCTTTCTTCCCCCAAACAATTGGGTGAAGTGCTATTCGACAAGTTAAAACTCGATCCGAAGGCAAAAAAAACAAAAACCGGTCAGTACGCTACCGGGGAAGATGTGCTTTTGAAACTGGCACAACAGAATAAAATCGTGGATGATATCCTGGCTTACCGGGAACTCACCAAATTGAAATCCACCTATGTGGACGCACTACCGGCCATCATCAACCGAAAATCCGGACGGGTTCATACCAGTTATGCACAGGCCGTTGCTGTCACCGGACGGTTGTCCAGCAATAATCCCAACCTGCAAAATATTCCCGTGAGAACGGAAAGAGGAAGGGAAATCCGTAAAGCATTTATTCCCCGGGATGAAAACCATCTCCTGGTTTCTGCCGATTATTCGCAAATTGAACTGCGCATCGTGGCCGCTATCTCAGGAGACCCGAATATGTGCTTGGCCTTCAAGGAAAGAAAAGACATTCATACTGCTACGGCCGCAAAAGTATTTGGTGTGGAGGAAAAGGATGTTACCAAGGAAATGCGCTATCGGGCCAAGAGCGTGAATTTTGGAATTATTTACGGTCAGGGCGCTTTCGGGCTGGCGGACAATCTGGGCATTTCTAGAACGGAGGCCAAAGAAATCATCGACAACTACAAAAAACAATTCGTCAATATTCAAAAATATATGGACGATACCATCCAATTCGCCAGGGAGAATGGATACGTGGAAACCCTGATGGGAAGAAAAAGGTGGCTGAGGGATATCAATTCCGGAAATTTTACCGTCCGGGGTTTTGCCGAAAGGAATGCCATCAATTCCCCCATACAGGGGACAGCGGCCGATATGATCAAAATGGCAATGATTAAAATACACGAAAGTTTTCGGCAAAACGGGTTTAAATCTAAAATGCTGCTTCAGGTGCACGATGAACTGGTTTTTGATGCCCATGTGGATGAGGTGGAGATCATCAAGCCCATTATTATTGAGTGCATGCAATCGGCCCTTATCCTGCCCAACCAGGTCCCTGCCGAAGCGGAAATCGGATCTGGAAAAAACTGGTTGGAAGCGCACTAGAGGGGTATGGGGTTAACCGGGGACCAAAAAATAGTGAACAGTTGGTTAAGATTGAAGACATTCCATTGGTATTATACATCTTGTCGCCTTTACTTCGTTATCCTTAAGATAGAATGCCGGTGGGTGGCCCAGGTTACCGAATCCCGGGTTCACCTTTAGCGAATGATAAACGCCTTATTAACATTTCCTTTGGTAGAAAGGCCTAAACTTTAAGGCACCATTTTAGTCATAGTACATAGGAATCCTCTTTTAAAAGATATCCTTGCAAACGATTTGAACTGTAAATACTTAGATATGAAAAAGTCTACACTGAAATTCTTCCTGCTAGGCATCTCTCTTTTGTTTTTCGGCTTCAGCCGGGCCGCAGAAGACTGGCCAAAACTCATTAATACTTCCAATGGGACCCAGATAAAGGTCTATGAGCCTGAACCTGAATCATTTAAGGGTAATGTCCTCATGTTCCGTTCTGCGATTTCCATCCTTCCCAATGGCAGCAACGAGCCGGTATTTGGTGCTTTCTGGGCTACCGCAAAAGTGCAAACCGACCGCGATAACCGGACCTTGGTGGTGAATACCCTGGATGTCACTTCCATCCGGATTCCAGCCATCGAAGGTCAGGATACCATTGATTATATAGACGACGCCCTGGAAACCCAGTTTCCCCAGTCTTCCGGACCGATTTCCCTGGACGCCATTGTGGCGACCTTAAACCAAAATCAACAGGAGATAAAAATATCACAGGGCATTTCCAATAAGGCTCCCAAAATAATTTATGTAACCCAGCCATCCATGCTGGTCTTGATAGATGGCGAACCCAAATTGCAGCCAAACAAGGATCTTAATTTGGATATGGTTGTAAACAGTCCTTTTACCATTGTTAAAAATGTAGATGGACGATTTTATCTCTATGGAGGAAAGCGCTGGTATGTTTCCAATGCCGCCACCGGACCTTACGAATATACCAATGGGCAGGTTCCGGCTCCCATTCAAACTGTGGGATCCATGATTGCCAGCTCCCAGCAAGCCAACGGAGGCAACGGCAACAGCAAGACCCAGACAGATCCCAGCGTGGTACCCAATATTATTGTCAGTACCACCCCGGCTGAGCTGATTCAGTCCAATGGCCAGCCAAATTTTGTTCCCATCCAGGGTACCAATCTGCTTTATGTAAGCAACTCCGACAACGATATTTTTATGGATGAAAGTTCACAAAAGTATTTCGTCCTGGTTTCAGGACGGTGGTATAGAACAAAAAATTTAAACGCCGATGATTGGGAATATATTCCCGCCGATCAGTTACCGCATGATTTTGCCAACATTCCTCCGGGATCAGCCAAAGACAACGTGTTGGCCAGTGTGGCCGGCACCGACGCGGCCAGGGATGCGGTGATGGATGCCCAAATTCCGCAAACCGCCAAGGTGGACCGAAATACTGCTTCTACCAGTGTCACCTACGACGGCCGACCCAAATTCACCGATATTGATGGAACGAATCTTCAATACGCGGTTAATACTTCCTCTACCGTGATCAGAAATGGCGGGGACGGTCTTTTTTACGTGGTGGACAATGGCGTCTGGTTTGTATCCGCGAACGCAACAGGGCCTTTTGCTGTGAGCACGGTAAGACCGGTGGATGTAGACCTGATTCCCCCCAGCTGCCCGGTATACAACGCCAAATTCGTCAACATCTACGATGTCGATCCGAACTACGTTTATTCTGGATATACACCTGGCTACCTGAACAGCTATGTATACGGACCCACCGTAGTATACGGTACTGGATTTTATTACCAGCCCTGGTTTGGAGCCTATTACTATCCAAGACCTTGGTCATGGGGATTTAATTTCTGCTATACCCCTTATTTCGGTTGGGGCTTTGGATGGGGATACAGTCAAAGCTGGTTCAGCATTGGATTTGGCTTTGGTTACGGTTATCCGGGTTATGGATATGGGTACCGGGGCTGTGGATGGTGGGGCCCGTCCTTTTATCATCCGGCTGTTTGGGGCGGATGGCATGGTGGCGCAAGGCCTTATGGTTTCTATGGGAATAATTTCTATGTGCACAACAATATTCACGTAAACTATGCGAACAATGTATACAGAAACCGGGGCGGTGTAACCAGCCAGGGCTATTATCACCCGAGTAGTATAGCCGCCAGGACCATGAATTATAATCGTCCAACGACCGCTTCTGGTGGTGCAGGAGGCAATTCCTTTCAAAGACCGGGAACACCTGCTGCGAATGCCCGACCAGGATCCATGAACAACAATCCTTCCGCCAATTCCATGTCCAGACCTGGAACGAACGGTAATCCAGGTGGCGCCATCTCCCGTCAGTCGATTTATTCCGATCATCAGGGGAATGTTTATCAGCGGACTCCCTCGCAGGCCAACACCAGTAACTGGCAACAGCGCCAAAACAGGGCCTGGTCTCCGGTAAACAACTCAAGACCCGAGGTTCAGAACCTAGACCGTCAGCAAAATAACCGCAATCGTGGTGAAGTGCGGGCTCAAAATTTCCAGAGAATTAGTTCCAGCCCTTCTCCTGGTGGATACCGGCCCTCTTCGGGCGGTGGAGGAGGCGCACGTCCTTCTGGAGGTGGCGGTGGGGCAAGCAGATCCGGTGGCGGCGGTGGCGGCAGAGGTAGATAAAAAAATATTCATCCATAAAAAAGGCCTGGTAAACCAGGCCTTTTTATAATTCCCACCTTTGCACCTCCTGAAAAATCCGGGCTCAAACAACCGGCGAGTTTAGCGGATTATCCAGGCATATTTTTTTTTCTTCTTCTGATAAGCATTAGCCGGTTTCAGGCATATTGATTCCTCAGGCTCCTAATTTCATCGTGTGAATCTTTCAGGATTTGCTGTTGTTTGGTCAGTAGATCTCTTAAAAAAGAAGGCAGTTTTTCTGTTTCCAGGGCTTTTTTGTAGGCTTTCTGAATCGCGTCTTCCCCCGCTTCGCAATTGGAGAGAATGGCGTGACGGCTGTCCCCAGAAAACATGGCCTTTACGCCAGCCCAGGCGCGGTAAATTTTTCCCATTTCGGTGCTGCCCTTCTCCACTTCCCCGTGTAAAACCTGGATTTCATTGGCCAGACCTGCCTTTATTTTTTGACTTTCCACAATCATCTGATCAAATATCGATTTGAGGTCCGCGTCACTGGAATGCAATTCCTTTACGGATTGTTGGTACCCATTTATTCGGTCATTGTTTATCATGACCAGGTCGTTCAGAACTTCCACGATTTCTTTTGATTTTTCCATAAAAAAAATTTTAGATGTACCAGATCTGCTTTAAAAATCATACCAGGGAAACTTCCAAAATGGGTGCTGGGTCCTATGGTCCCCATACCGGTTACGGTAAGTCTGCTGACACTGCCCCATTGCAGTGGTTCCAATCTTGGTTTTTATGTTTAACTTGCACCACTTAAAAAATTTAGTCTTTCAATATGGAATATTCCAAGATCATTGCCATAACCGGGTTACCGGGTCTCTTCGAATTGATCAGTAGTAAATCAGATGGAGGGATCGTTCGCTCCCTGGACGATAAAAGCACCCGTTTTGTATCCAGCCGGGTACATCAGTTTTCACATCTTGAAAG
>JABDAN010000068.1 GCA_013289175.1 Bacteroidota bacterium | reverse complement strand
CGTGTGACTAGCAATCGTTAGGCCCTCCTGTTCCCAGGGGGGCCTTTTTGATTAGATTTGTGTCATAGCCAACCTCTTTTTTATATGAGTATCGCGGACATTCTGGGAAGCATTGGTGTGGGCATCCTCCTGGTTGCCTTCGTATTAAACCTGCTCAAACGGATTAAGACTGCGGGTTTTATATATTCTCTGCTCAATTTGTTGGGAGCAGCCCTTTCTTGTTGGGCAAGCCTGCTTATCCACTACCTGCCTTTCGTGGTATTGGAAGCGGTTTGGACAATGGTTTCCCTGGCAGGAATGATGGGGTGGATTCCGAAGAACGGGCTGTCTAAAAAAGGCTCAATTGCTGACGCCGGGAGGGTTTGATCCTGGGAAGCAAAAGGTCCAGAAAATTTTCTTTGGCAGAAATTTCATATAAGGCTGATTCCTGGTAACGGCTCGCGATCACCACTTGGGTTTCGGTAGGCACTGCCCCAAAGAGGGATTCCACCAGATCTGGCCGGTTATTTTCTTTAGACAAATGAGATAGTAGCAAATGGCTCATGAATGCAGGTCGGTGACGGATATACAACTCCAATGCCTGGCGGTTGGATAAATGTCCTTCGCCTCCGCGGATACGCTTCTTCAGCACCAGGGGATAACGGCCTTTCTCCAACATCTCTTCATCATAATTGGCTTCCAGAAACGCGGCGTGACACTGCTTGAAATAGTGAATCAGTTGTTCACATGGCACGCCGATATCGGTGAATACGCCGACATGGGTCTTGGCTTCACTGACCACAAAACTATGGGGATCCGAGGCATCGTGTTTTTTCTGAAAGGCAGTAATGCGGATGGTTCCGATTTCAATGGCTACTTGGGTTGTAAATGGCAAGGTGTACTGCCTGATTTTCCAAAAACCCGCTTCCTTTAAAGTGGGGCCACTGACATAAACAGGCATTTTATATTTAGCAACCAGGGCGGTAACACCCAGAATATGATCGCTGTGTTCGTGGGAAATAAAAATGGCCTTGACCCTTCGGATATCCAGTCCCAAACGCTTCATGCGGATTTCCGTTTCCTTACAGGACAATCCGGCGTCGACAAAAACCGCTTCGTTTTTGTTTCCGATGTAGTAACAGTTTCCGTTGCTGCCGGAATTTAAGGACGCAATGAATAAGGCCATACGAGATCACGAAAATAATGGTAAATATTGAAAGGCTGCTCTTTTCAGAACAGCCTTTCAATATCAAGTTATTGACCTTATTTTCCAGGAACCTCTCATTCACCCTTAATTGGCTGGTTCGGAAACTGGAAGCGGAAATTCACTCCATACATTGTCCGAAGGCCGGTCTAGCGGTAAAGTATTCAGCATATTGTAGCGGCGTACATCAATCCACCGGTGACCCTCAAAAAACAAAGAATATCTTCTTTCATATAACATTTCATTGATCAGGGCCGATTGTGTAAGGGCGCCGGAATAATCTGGGAGATTGTGTTTTTCCCGGATTACATTCAGGGCCGTAACGGCCTGCGAAAAATTATTCAACTGAATATTGGCTTCTGCATAGATCAGAATCAGTTCTTCATTTCGGATGATACCCATGGGAGCGGTATTGGAAGTATATACCCATACATCCCGATCGCTGCTCAGGCCCTGAGAAGTCGCGGTTGGTCTGAGGGTTGCTTTGGAAATTCGGTCGTCGCCGGGTAAAATATCCTGGGCATAGGAGGGATTGGCCACCCGCACTTCCCCAGTTTGCTTTTGTGGAATGTAAGCCGGATTTACCTGATCGCCAGATCCCGTTCCGAATACGCTGTAAACACCCAGATATAAATCTCCATAGAGTGAATAGAAAGATGCGGAGACATCAGAAAGGGCGTTGGTCCAATCCTGGCGATACAAATCCACTCTGGCAGCCAAGGCCCGGTTGAACTGAAGCAGTCCGGCTGCGTCGCTGAATCCATTAAATCCGCTGGAAAGAGGAAAAGAAACCGTACCGCCGGTTAAAGATGCCTGACCCAGGTTCAGCATTTCCTGAATGCTGTCGAGCGCCTGAGTAACAGAATAAATCGGTCCGAGTGCATTGGGATTGGAAACATCCAGCCGGATTCCGTTGGTGTCGGTTTGGTTTAGGCAAAGTAAAAGTTCATAAGCCTTGAGGGTTTGGCCGAAACCGATATAACCAGCTTTATCCGTGGCGCTGACCAGTTTTGCATTGGGCGTCGCCTCGATCAGCAGATTGCAGTTCTTCACAACGCGGTAGCGGGAAGCCCATGTGTTGGTAATGTAAAAATTGCTGTTGGTCAGGGTAGAACTGTCTGCTCCCAGCAGATCGGTAATATACCGGGGTTCTGATGGGGAGAAGCGGTAGTTTTCTCTCCCGATGGTACCTACATCATCCAAGTAGAGTCCGATGTTGGTGCGCATACCGGATTCGATCCCGGTAACCAGGTTGTTGAGGTTGTCGGCTGTTGGGTCTGTCAAGAAATTTTCCTCTGTGGGTCCATTGAGATTGCCATAGTCTTTTTGGCATGAAATGACCAGCAAGCTGATAACGGATACAAACAGAGAATTTATAATTATTTTTTTCATGATGCTTGATCTAATGATTTAAAAAGTAACTGAAAGGTGAAAATCTGCGCGTTTGGTTGCCGGATAGGGATCCACATCTATATTGGTGTTGAATCCCGTTCCGAAATTGGAAACTTCCGGATCGTAGGATGAATATTTTGTCCAAACAAAGAAATTCGTCATGGATACACCCAGCTGGAGACCTTTGATGACACCATTGCTACTCGTACTGACTGTATAATAGAGACCAATTTCACGCAGTTTCACATAACCTGAATTCTCCACAAATTGTTGGGCACTGTATCCCACTTGGCTGAGTCGGTAATAACCGAGGGGAATGGGTGTTTGAGTTTGAGGATTAATGATCAGCTGATCGAAATCAGCGGCGGTTTGACCAAAATCATTTTGCAGTGCTGTAAGGTTTACGTTTTGTCCGCCGTTTTTCCAATGAAGAAGAAAACGCAAGCTCCATTTGTTCTGATAAGTAATTTCATTGTAGGAATTCATCTGAAACATGGGCTCTACATCACCCAACTTTACTACACCGTTTGGACCGTCCAAACCGAGGATCTGTGTAGCCGACTGTCCTTGCTGAATTTGATAGGAACCCAATACATATCCAAAGGAACCTTGGGGCACGGAAGGAGTAACCAACCGGGTAACCAAGGAACGGTTCAGCCAAAAATTAACCGTTGTGTTCCAGACAAAATTTTTGGTGGTGACCGGGCGTGCATTCAAACCCAACTCAACTCCCTGATTTCGCAAATCGCCCGCGTTAAACCATTGGCTTGTAAACCCGGAGGATGAGGGCGGGTTGGTCAACATCAGGAAATTGTAGATATTCTTTTTGTAATAAGTCAGTTCAAAACTCAGTTTGCCGTTGAGCACGCTGAAATCCATGCCGGTTTCGAATTCAGCCTGTCTTTCCGGTTCAATATCGGGATTGCCTTTTTGCAAACCGATGATGGCGCCGGTCAGTCCATCTATGTTGGCAACATTCATTGCGGTGAATTTTGAACCATAGGCCGGTGTATTGTTGGCTTCTCCGTAAGCTGCCCTCAGTTTGAAATTGCTGAAAAATCCCTGTGGATCCATGAGGCCACTATGGGTGAGATTCCAGGAAAGTCCGGCTTTCGGATAAGTATAGAATTTTGTAACGTCCCCATTGTTGGTTGACCGATCGAACCGGACTCCGATGGTGGCGGTAACAGCATCTATGATACTTGCTTCTTCCTGTGCATAAATTCCTTGGTTCTGAAACTGAGAGCGAAACTGAGTCGCGGTGATGGCCCCGGCTTGGTCGATATTGGATTGTCCGGAGATCAAATGCGTAGCGGCATTCAATATATTATTGTAATTGCCATTTTCCTGGGTAAATCCTGCTGAGGACGTTAAAATAAGATTCTTGGAAGCAGTATGGGAATTCACCAGAGAAAGTATAAAATTTGAATTCAGGTTGTTGGTGGATCCCTGGATAGAAGTACCATTGTTGACCGCCTGAAACTGGAGTTGTCCTGGAAAAAGAACTTTTGTCTGCAAACTATAAAAATCTAGTCCGCCCCCGGCTACAAATTTTGTAACGCTTTTTTCTGAACGTTGGAAAACAGCTTCAATACCGAGTCCGGTTATAAACCGGTTGACCGTTTCATTGTTTTGCATGAGCGCCAGGGTTTGCAGAGGATTGGAAGCCGCAAACGGGTTGTTGGGATATACGCCGTTGGCGTCAGGATGCAACTGTACAAAATCCGGTGTGGACGACAACGCAATGCCCAGCGTTACTCCGGCATTGTCATTGCCGGAAAGGCCACGATTGGCAGAAGTATTCAGGTAGTTGGTGCTGATTCCAATTTTTATGTCGTCGGTTATGTGGTGATCCACATTAAAACGCAGACTGGTATTTCGGTATCCGGTATTTTTTACAATGCCGCCCTCATCTTTGGAACCTGCAGAAAGATAGAAGGTTGTCCGGTCATTTCCGCCGCTGACACTGATCAAAGAATTTCTGGCAAAACCTGTATTTCCATAAATTTCTTTTTCGTAATCATACAATTGTCCGTTGTTCTTCGCATTGGTAAACATCAGGGCATATTTTGCACCTGTCACGGTATCACTTCCTGCCAGGCTTGCGGCGGTCTGCGCCGTAAACTGACGGACCCCGAGCAGTTTACCCACTTTAATAAAACCCAGGTCCTGAGAAAAAGTGACCTGTGTTTTGCCCACCCTTCCTTTTTTCGTGGTGATGATGACGACACCACCGGCAGCCCTGGAGCCGTAGATGGCTGCGGCAGAGGCTCCCTTCAATATTTCGACATTGGCAATGTCTTCGGCATTGATATCGGATATCCTTCCCGATGGATTGTCCTGGGTTGAGACCAGGGAGCCACCGGCTGCAGCGCCGGTTACAAAATTCAAGCCGGCTGAAGTAGAGGTATTGTCGACAAAAACACCGTCCAATACATATAGCGGTTGTGTATTTCCGTAGACGGATGTCACTCCCCGTAGTTTTACGGTGAGACCTCCGCCGGGTGCTCCCGTGCTGGACGTAATGGTAGCGCCGACGATCTTTCCATTCAGTGCCTGATCAAAGGTTTGGGAAGGGGCTACTCCGTTGAGTTGCGTGGCATTGATTGTGCTGACCGCATTGGCAAGGTTTCTTCTCTTGATGGAGGTGCTCAATCCGGTAACCACTACTTCGTCGAGTCTCGCGATGTCTTCTATGAGTTCGATTTTTATATCCGGGCTGCCATCCCATTTATATACCTGGGTCCTGTATCCCGCAAAGGAGATGACCAAGCTGCTGTTTTCCGCAACATTGTTTAATCTGAATTTGCCCGCATCGTCCGAAGTGGTACCCTGGGGTTTCCCCACGATTAAAATGCTGGCGCCGGATACGGGATGGTTTTTGACATCCAGGACGACTCCGGTAATTGGTTTTAGCTGTGCCTTGCTGATGAACGGCACCGAGGCGATGAAAAAAAGAAAGACCGGGACCAATTTTAATTTTCTCATGATTCTGATGGTTAGAAGGTTCAGTTATTGTTTGGTTATTGTATAGATTTTCAAGTAAGTCCTAGATTTTATAGTGGTTGGGGCTGAGGTTGTAAAAAAATATGGTTGCCATAACCCTTTTCAACGATTTGTTTAGCGCGCAGCGGATAGGAAGACATGTCTTGCGGGGCGATCGTGGCCAGTCCGTCCACATAACGGTTCATCATACAAAAAGTAGCTGCTATCAGCACCGTATCGTGGATGTCGTGATCAGAAGCGCCCTGCTCTTTGGCTTGTTCTATGTCACGGGGCAATACGGAGCGGCCACCCTGTTGCACCTTGGCCGCAATCTGCAAAAGGGACTTCAGTTTTTCGGTTATCGGCGCCTGGCGATAATCTTTACGGACTGCATCCACCAGTTCACGATTTCCATTCAGGTAACAGATGGCGATTTCACCGTGGGAATGATTGCAATAAAAGCAGTCATTGAGGTAGGAGACATACATGCCGATCAGTTCCCGGTCTGCCATAGACAGACTATCGGATCTGCGCAACAAGAGTTCAGCCAATGCGCCAATGGGCGCAGCTGTTTCCGGGCTGAAGGCCAGTAGCGCTCGAATACCGGGGAGATTTTTGTCAACGTCGATGTAAGGCATAGTTTTTTTGATTTGATTTTTTTATTTCTGCAGACCAGACTGGGAATATCCATCCCGGGCCCGCATGGCGGCCCGATCGATGTATACCTGCCGTTCTTTGGGAGCCCAGGTATTGAGTCCATCGACATATCGGTTAAACATGCAAAAGGCAGCGGCGATCAATACCGTATCGTGAATCTCCCGATCGCTGGCTCCCTGCAATTTTGCTGCATCAATTTGCTCCTGTGTCACGAGTTTGCCGCTTTTTTGCACACTCCCGGCAATGGCCAGCAGGGTTTTTAATTTCTCAGAAATATCAGCAGTCTGATAATCTTTTTTGATCGAATCGATGAAAGACATCTCGGATTGATAGTAGTGTTGCGCCATGGCTCCGTGTACATGCTGGCAAAAGAAGCAGTCATTTTCCGAAGAAACATAAGCACCGATCATTTCACGGTCGCCACGACTCAATGTATTGTTATCGTCGTGCAACAGGATTTCAGCCAGCTCATTGAGAATTGTCCCAGTCTCGGGACGATAAACCATGGGTCCGCGAATTCCCGGCAAATCATTTTGTAAATCGATGTAAGCCATATTTATTCTTTTAATGATTATAATTGATATCCTTTTTCACTCATTCTTTTTCCCATTTCCTCATAGGCCCACCTGCCGGAGGGAGTCAGGGTGTTGAGTCCATCCACATAGCGGTTGAACATGGAAAAACTGGCCGCGATCAAAACGGTATCGTGAATGTCTGCATCACCGGCGCCGGCGTTTCTGGCCATTTCGATGTCTTCTGCTTTCACGGATTTTCCGTTTACCTGCACTTTGCCTGCGATCAGCAGTAGGGACTTCATTTTGGCGGACAGTGCACTCGTATTTTGTTCTATCAGTATTTCATCTACAATATGCTGCTGATCTCCCAATAAACACCGGGCAGCCATGGCATGGCTGTTCATACAAAACATGCAACCGTTGCGATGGGAAACATAGGCGGCGATTAATTCCCGTTCTGCCGCCGAAAGGGGTGAGGGACCTCGGAGCAAGGCCTGCGCTAGATCGCAAAGTGGCCCGCCGGTCTCAGGATTAAATTGAAACAAACTTCTAATGCCGGGTATTCCTTCTTCTACTTGGATATATGCCATAAGGTTCAAGATGCAGGTGAATATTTGGTTTGCTTATGAAATAATATGATGAGGAATCCGATCAGGAAAACGAAATCAAAATAAAAAATCGCGTTGCCGTAGCCGCCAAGCATTTCCACCCGAGATCCGATGAAAAAAACAGCTACACCGGTGATGATCCGGCCAAGATTGAAACATACGCCGGTCGCTGTCGCGCTCAATGAAACAGGGAAGAGCTCGGGTATATACATCGACAGCGCTCCCTGACTCATGCCAAAAAAGATGGTGATAAATGCAATTTGTATATAGACACCGGCCGACAGGGTGGTTGTGAGTCTGAAAAGAAAAAACGCCAAAACAAAACTCGCTCCGAAACAAATGAGCAGGGTTCTTTTTAATCCGAGGCTATTGACTACCCAGCCAGAAATAAATCCGCCCAGTAAGCCGCCGCCGCCCATGGTCATCATGGCCAAGCCCCGCTCTTTTTGTCCGCTGGAGCCTGAAACCAAGTTTTGTATCCAGAAGGGTAACCAGAAAAAAGTGGCCCAGAGTCCAATCAGTGCCGCTCCAAAAATCAGCGACCCCATGAAAAGGTTTTTCCGATTGTCTTTACTGACGATCAGATTCAGATTCTTGATCGCCTCGTGATCCTGCGAAGCTTTTGCCCACTTGTCAGATTCAGTAAAAAAGACGGCGGCCATTCCGGAAAGAAGAACCGGTATGGCGCCGACTGTAAAAGCATAACGCCATTGCGATACGTAATAGGTGAGCAGTCCTGCGGAAAAAATACCGACCGGAATAGAGATGGACAGTATACCCAATAAGACGGTCCTTTTCTTGGCCTGGTATCCTTCTGAAACCAGCATGGTCGTGATGACCAGGACGCCTCCGATGCCAAACCCGGAGAAAAAACGACAGGTTACCACCCAGAACCAGGACGGGGCCAAACCGGTCAGGATAGTGAACAGCCCATAACAGACCGTGGCATATATAAAAGATTTTTTTCTACCCAGCGTATCGCAGAATATTCCCCAGATAACACCGCCTGCCGTCCAGCCGAAAATAAAAATAGCGTTGATGGCTGCACTGATATTTTCTATGCGGTGGGCATCCGCACTGCCTAAGAGGTCTTTGATGGCGACCGGTAAATAGACCGACATCAGGGTGGATACCGTTCCGCCAAACAGGCTGCTAAAAAAACATATAAGGAATAAAGCCCTTTTGGATTTTTGTAAACCCACCGTTTTCCAGGTAGAAATTTCCATCGTTGAATTCATATAGGTTATTTGAAATTTTCTTCTCCCTGTCGCGCCATTTCATTTTTAGGTCTGTCATAACCGTGTGTAACGAGCCTGGAAGCGAGCTTCTGATAGTAGGCAGGATCCTGCGGACAATAGGTCCCCAGTCCATCTACGTACCGGTTATAGAGACAAAAAAGCGCGGCAATCAGTACACTGTCGTGAATTTCACGGTCGCTGGCTCCTGCTTTTTTTGCCCTTGCAATGTGTTCAGGTCGAACGGCTTTCCCGTTTTCCTGCACCTGAGATGCGATCTCAAGCAGGGCTTTCATCTTTTCGGACACGGGTGCATTTTCCAGATCATGGTATACTTTGTCCAACAATTCCGGTGTACCTCCCAGGGCTAGGACGGTGGCTGCATGGGCGTTGGTACAATAACGGCATTGATTTTTGTGGGATACGATGGTAGCCAGCAGCTCCCTTTCCATTTCCGTTAAAGTATTTTCTCCCCGCAGCAAAATTTGCGTGAGTGCCCGGATCGGTGCTGCCGTATCCAACCGGTTTTCAAGCAAACCGGTAATTCCCGGTAACTTATTGTTCAATTGTATGTATGCCATCGTTTATGGATTGTATTGTGTAGTGTTGGGATGAAACTGTTTCCAGGAATGCCAAAATTCCTGATAGGCAGGGAGCATTTCGAGTTTGGAATCTTTTAAGGTTCCCGTGATGCAGTTCCCGTTCAGATCCCATTGGGAATGGGTATTGGAATCGGTCAGCAGTTTTGTTTGGGGATCTACCAGGAAAAAAAGGTCTTTACCCTGAAACCGTCGATTGTATGCATGAAAACTACTTGTATCTTTTTCCAGCACCAGCAAAATGGGCAGGTCTCCGATGCTGTCTTGTATGATACTATGCTGGGTTAAACGGTTCCAGTCATAAGCCTTGGCTCTTCCATCTGCTTTTACACCCACTACCCAGGATTTCATTTTCCAGGAAGCAGAATCTCTTTTTTCCAGATGACTTTTTATGGTCCCTTTGTCAAAATCGGCCAGGTCATCATAGTCTTCCCGGAAATTACTGTCCGGTTGAAGAACAGTCGAGTTGGGATGCAGCCGGAGCCAGGCAGCCAGGCTGTACTGGTGAGATGGAATTTCTTCAAGTTGATGCCCTTTCAGGGGGCCGGCAATGGCAACACCGGTAGCTTGTTGCCACCAACTTTTGGTGGAAGCATCTTCAAACATAGCGTTAAAATGATCCATACCGACCAGGCGGAATGTTTCAAGTTTCCCATCCACCAAAGGCCGATAAACTCGACCGGTCCTGCACACCGTGCAGTAGGTCACCATAACGGGTTCACCACCTACGGTATCCCGTACCTGATGATGATATCCGATAATCTGTATGGGATAGGCTCTGGACTGTCCATGAATGTCAATAGCGATAACCAGTTTACCCGAGTCTACTGCGTTGCCCAATGCTCCAGAAAACGTTTTGATTCCCGGTTGATAAAACATTTTGTCCGCTTGGAATCGGAAATTGAAATAGAAGAAAATAATTCCGTAAAAAACAATCAACAGAGAAAAAAGAATCTTCCACAGGATTTTACCCCGGGTAAACAATTGATAAGCAGGTTTTGCAACCAACAACAATCCAATGATTCGAAGAAGCCACTTATAGCGATCGATAAAAAAAGCGATATCAATCGTATTGGAATGCTGACTGCCCGGGAAAGGCATGATAAAATAAACGCGCAATATTTCTGTGAGAATTAACAGAACTATGCCGATTATGAATAATAATCGAGACATAACCATATTTAACTGAATTAAAAAAGGGGAACCGGTGAATGGAGATCAGGCAATAGACCGGGGCGGTTTTCCCGGATAGGCCTGATAGGGATCGGTGAGACCGATCACCATGAATGCGTGGGTTGGGCGAATTTCCTGTGAACAACGCGTAGATTGTTCATGAGTGGCTTCACAGATATAATCGCTGCTGCTAAAGTTTTTCTGGGAGCCGGAGCGAGATCCTCGGCTATTGTTGCTCAGATCGTTGGCGGCATTGCCATATTCCGTTTTGGCTTTCTTTAAGATTGTTTTATGGGTGTTGGCAACGCAATGCAGTTGTAGTTTGCCCCCCGATATTTTGCGTTCTACGATCCTAAAACTTTCTCCCTGTACATTGATTTCTCCACTGGTCCGTTCAAAGGATGATTGCTCCTGCAGATAGGGATTATTGAGGGGAATCAGTAGCGTAATCAGATCATTTTCCAGGAATTGATTTTTGTCCAGTCGGGCTTCCAGGGTCGCGTCCGACGCTTTTTCAGCATAGTAAAACCATGCGCGGTAACCGATCATATTAAACAGGAGGACCAGCAAAAGAAATATGGACAGGAGCTTTCTCAAAGCAATAGTTGTGGGGTAAATATAGGAATTAATTATTTAGACATCATTTCTTCGGAAATAATTTTATAATTCCCCTTGTTTGTTGGTGTTTTCAAAGACGGATGATTTCTACCCGTTGGAGTTTAGTGGGGTGAAATCAGAAGGCCTGCAGTCTGCAGGAAAACCACGCCAATTTATTTCATTTCTAAATTTACTAACTTTAAATCATCATGAAAATAAGTCCCGCTGCAGGCAAACCTGCTGATCCATCGATGCTCGTCAATGTTCCCCGTTTGATTTCTGCTTATTATGCCCTGCAACCCGATGTTTCCATAGCGGCTCAGAAAGTGGCATTCGGAACATCCGGACACCGGGGTTCTTCCTTTTTGACTTCCTTTAATGAGTGGCATATCCTGGCCATCACCCAAGCCATCTGCCAATATAGAAAACAACAAAAAATTGAAGGACCTCTGTACCTGGGTATCGATACCCACGCACTTTCCGAACCCGCGGCGATTACGACTTTGGAAGTTTTAGCAGCCAACGGCGTAGAGACCATGATAGCAGAGAATGATGAGTATACGCCGACTCCTGCGGTGTCTCACGCTATATTGACCCATAACCGGGGTAGAAAAGAAGGGCTGGCTGATGGCATTGTGATCACCCCTTCACACAACCCGCCGGAAGACGGGGGTTTCAAATACAATGCAACCCACGGTGGACCGGCAGGGACCGATATCACCCAATGGGTGGAGAAAAGGGCCAACGAGATACTTGAAAATAAATTAAAAGAGGTAAAACGGGTTCCCTATGAAAGGGCACTGAAGGCACCGACCACCCACCGGTTTGATTATCTCCACCACTACGTACAGGATCTGGGGAATGTGATCAATATGGATATCATTCGAGATTCCCGGATCAGCATCGGAGCCGATCCCCTCGGCGGAGCCGGTGTTCATTACTGGGGACCGATTGCCGATTTTTACAAATTAAATCTTCAGGTTGTAAACGATATTGTTGATCCGACCTTCCGGTTTATGTCAGTAGACTGGGACGGGAAAATCCGTATGGATCCTTCCTCTTCATATGCCATGCAGCGACTGATCGGTATGAAAGATAAATATGATATTTCCGTGGCCTGTGATACGGATCATGACCGCCACAGCGTCGTCACAAAAACGGAGGGCCTCTTGCCACCCAATCATTACCTGGTCTCTTGCATTTTTTATTTACTGCAGTATCGCCCTGACTGGAAAAAGGATATCGCGATCGGCAAAACGCTGGTCAGCAGCCGGATGATTGACCGGGTGACCAAAAAATTATCTCATCCCTTGTATGAAGTCCCGGTTGGATTTAAGTGGTTCGTGGACGGGCTGATTGAAGGTTCCCTCGGTTTTGTCGGGGAAGAAAGTGCCGGCGCCACTTTCTTGAGAAAAAATGCAGAACCCTGGACCACCGATAAAGACGGCTTTACGCCGGCTTTGCTCGCAGCCGAAATGACAGCGACCTTACACAAAGATCCAGGAGAAATATATAAGTCCTTGGAAGAAGAACTTGGCGTTTCCACCTACGACCGCGTAGAGGCCAAAGCAACACCAGAACAAAAAGCAAAACTGGGAAAACTGAATCCAGATCAGATTACACAAAAGAGCATGGCGGGTGAACCCATCCTGCGTGTATTAACCAAAGCCCCTGGAAACGGTGCCCCCATCGGAGGACTCAAATTAGAAACAGAGAACGGATGGATCGCTGCAAGACCTTCCGGTACGGAAGATATTTATAAAATTTATGCAGAAAGTTTTAAAGGCCGTGACCATTTAAACCGGATGTTGGGGGAAGCGCAGGTGATTGTGGATGCCGCACTCAAATAAAACTCTTAAAAAATGGAAGGCCATTATGCAGAAATTGGATAAAAAAACAATAGTTCTCTTTATCCTCGTTGGTATTTCATCCCATTTACTGTTTGCTCAAGCACCCCAGTATACACCGAAACATTTTGTTACCAGATACGCGCCTGAATTTGTCGCGATCCATACCCAAAAGGATGGAATCGAAAGGACCTACCTGGTAGCCACCCCGGTGATATGGGATGTGGACGACCATTACACTACCTATGTCCAGCATGCGCAAAAAGTCTTGATTTGCATCGAAGGATCGACCGTGCATGGAAAGCGGGAGGGCGTTTTTACCACTTATGTGATGGATAGCCTTCATCATAAAAAGCGGTATAAAATTTATGAGCAGACCTATTCCAAAGACAAACTAAACGGCCCCTGGCGGACTTATTGTTTATCGGGTAACCTACAAGGTTTTGAAACCTATCGGGACGACAGTTTATCGGGCAATGCAAAAACTTTTTGGATCGATGGAGAAACCATCCTGGAAGAACGGGAATACCTGGATGGCAGAAGAAAATTCATAGTAAAACAATACGTGGATGGGAAGTTGACCGAGGAACACAGGTTCGTCAATGGAGTTTCAGAAGGCCTGGCAAAAAGATATTATCCCAGCGGAATCGTCAAGGAAGACGCGCTGTTTAAGAACGGATTGGCCAATGGTCCCAGAAGATATTTTTATCCTTCAGGAAAAATATGGGCCGAACGGGAGGAGAAAGATGGTAAACCCTGGACGGTCATCGGAAATTATTCTGAAGAGGGGATTAAACGGGATCCGGGAACGCTTAAAGAAGGAAATGGAACAATGATTTTATATAAGGAGGATGGAAGTGTGCGGGATATCATCGTTTATAAATCTGGCCTTCCAGTAAATCCGTGACCGGACAACTTCATGGCCTGAACTCGGGTACAAATTGAATCATGAAATATCTCAAAGTTTTATATGTCCAGGTCCTGATCGGAATTGTACTGGGAATTCTTTGCGGATGGAGATTTCCTTCCTTCGCACCTGTTGCCATGAGGATCAGTGAAACTTTTATCAACATGATCCGGATGATCATAGCTCCGGTCATTTTTTGCAGTATCGTAACGGGTATTGCCGGAGCGGGAAACATGAAAAAAGTCGGCCGGCTCGGCGTCAAGGCACTTATTTATTTTGAAGTGGTTTCTTCTCTGGCCCTGGTGATCGGGCTCCTGGTTGCGAACCTGCTAAAACCGGGAGCGGGCGTTGCCCATGGAACCGCCCCCCTGGCTCAGGTCACCGAAATTACCCATCAGGCTGAATCCTTTAACTGGGGAGATTTCCTAACCCACATCGTCCCTCCCAATATCGTGGAGGCCTTTGCAAAAGGAGATATTCTGCAGATTCTATTTTTCAGTGTACTCTTTGCCGTTGCTTTAAAAAAAATGGGGCCTGCCGGAAAAAATATCACGGAAGGACTTAATAAAATCAACCAGGTCATTTTTAATATCCTCAACATGATCATGAGACTGAGTCCGATCGGTGCTTTTGGCGGCATGGCCTATACCATCGGAAAATTTGGATTTGGAAGCTTGTCGGTGCTGGGTAAGTTGATGGGATGTTTTTATCTGACTGGTATTCTTTTCATCTTTATCGTGCTCAATGGAATTTGTCGCTACTACGGCTTTAGCCTGTGGAAATTACTTTTATATATCAAAGAAGAAATTTTAATTGTGCTCGGGGCAAGTAGCAGCGAAGCGGTGTTCCCATCCATCATGCAAAAACTGGAATTAGCGGGTTGCGAGAAAGAAGCGGTCGGGCTGTTGATTCCGACCGGTTACAGTTTTAACCTCGATGGCACGACCATTTACCTGAGTATGAGCGTGATTTTTTTAGCGCAGGTTTTTCATATTGATCTTAGCCTGGAGCAAGAGCTGATTATTATCGGGATTCTGGTGATCACCAGCAAAGGAGCCGCGGGAGTTACGGGCAGCGGATTTGTGGTACTGGCTTCCACGTTAACTGCCATGAAAATAATTCCGATCGAGGGGCTGGCCCTGCTGATCGGCGTAGACCGCTTTATGAGCGAAGGACGTGCACTGATTAATTTTATCGGAAATGCCGTGGCAACGGTGGTGATTTCAAAATCCGAAAACGCCATCAACTGGGAAACCTACCGACGGGTGGTGGAATCCACGGCGTAATGTATTCCAGCCTTTTCCCGGATTCTATCGAGGGTCTCCATCAGCAACAAAGAATCGGCATGGGACATGACAGGACTTTCCGTAAGCCCCTGACGCAGGCAGTCGCCCACATGGCGGGCTTCATACTGATAGCCTCCACCCGGTTCTTTATGAAAGGGGATGAGTTGTTTGCTGTCTTCTCTTCCGGTGAAAAGTTCGATGGTTGCGCTCGGGGCATAAAAACGACTCGTCAGCCGTATCCTGCTTTTGGAACCACAGATATCGGCTTCCGTGGGTTGGTTGGAGGAAAGGGAAGAGAAGAGCTGGGCCATCGCTCCATTATCATATTTGAATAAGATGGCGCACTGTATATCCACACCTTGCGGCGAAGGGGTCATGGAAGCTTCAATCCTGTCGGGTCTTCCTAGAAAAGTAAGGGCGAAAAATACATTGTAGATACCAATATCGAGCAGACTGCCTCCACCCAGTGCGGGATCAAAAAGTCGAGCAGGAACAGGCGGCTGCGGAATAAAGCCAAAATTGATGAGTACATTTCTAATTTCTCCCAGTTCTCCCGCCGACTTCAATTCCAGTACTTTTTGATATTGTGGAAGAAATTTAGACCAGATGGCTTCCATTAGGAAAATCTTATTTTTCCTGGATAATTCCACCATTTCTTTTACCTGATGCCGGTTGATTGCAAAAGCTTTTTCACACAATACCGCTTTTTTATGGTGGAGGCAGAGTAGGGTGTGCTCGTAGTGAAATGCGTGTGGGGTGGCGATATATATTACGTCCACTTCCGGATTTTTAACCAGTTCTTCATAACTGCCATGAACATGCGAACAAGGGAAGTCTCTCGCAAAAGCTTCTGCTGTCTCCCATTGCCTTGCGCCGACGGCCACCAATTTTGCCTGGGATACATAGGCGAGATCGGCTGCAAATTTTCTTGCAATCCTGCCACAGCCTAATATGCCCCATCGGATTGTTTCCATGTCTGTAATTTAATACAAGATAAATAATTCCGATGACCAGCCCCGACAGATCCGTTGGAGAAATGAAATCATTGCCGACGGCGCTTGTATTACTTGGGAACGGGTAAGACCTTGAGCTTTTCCTACCTTTGCGGGCTTTACTGGATTACATGAATAACTGGAAGGACAAAGAAGTTTATAAAACCATTCAGCTGGCAATCCCGATTATTGCGGGAGAATTGGCGCAGATGTCGCTGCACCTGATTGACACGGCTATGGTGGGTGCGATCGGCTATCGTCACTTGGCGGCGGCTTCGCTGGTGATGACGGTAGCCAATATTCCTTTTGTTGTTGGTATCGGCATGACGATCTCCGTATCCCAAATGGTCTCTATGGCCAATGGAAGACGAGACCACCAACTGATTTCCCACTATCTTTTCAACGGATTTTTGCTCTGTACTGTTTTTGCATTGATCATTTCTTCAGGACTGGTTTTCGGTAGAAATATTTTGTTACACCTGGACCAGGATCCGGAAGTTGTAAAATTGGCTATTCCATTCATGACCCTGGTTGGAATATCAGTCATTCCCATGCTGCTTTTTATGACTCTTAAACAGTTTGCTGACGGCCTTGAGTATACGAAAACGGCGATGGTCCTTTCGGTCGCGGCCATTCCTGTCAATATCTTATTGAACTGGATCCTGATTTATGGAAATTGGGGCTTTCCAAGACTGGAACTGATCGGAGCGGGTTATGCCACCCTGATCACCCGATCCCTGATTTTTATCGTCCTGTGTCTG
>JABDAN010000067.1 GCA_013289175.1 Bacteroidota bacterium | reverse complement strand
AACGGGCTTACTCACCCGTCCAAAAACAATATGTTTCCGTCGTCACCGGCGATCCGCGTGCCTTTATTGTCATGCGAAATTTCGACAATCAAACCATCTGGAAGAATTCGGCGGCCCGTTTATATCATATTGGTGACGAAGTGTTGGGGTTGGAATGGTTTACCAAACTGGGGACGATCGGAGGCGAAGTAATAGAGGGCATTCAACGATCCGTGGCCATAGCGGAAGAAAAATACAAGGGTCTGGTCATCGCCAATGAAAGCAGCAATTTTTCTGCGGGCGCCAATATCGGGATGATTTTTATGTTGGCCGTGGATCAGGAATTTGAAGAACTGGATATGGCCATACGGCTCTTTCAAAATACCATGATGCGTGTTCGGTATTCAGCGGTTCCTGTAGTGGTTGCCCCTCAGGGGCTTACCCTGGGCGGCGCTTGTGAGTTGAGCCTGCATGCGGACAAAGTAATACCCGCTGCAGAATCCTATATCGGATTGGTTGAGATCGGGGTGGGTCTGATACCAGGCGGTGGAGGAACCAAGGAATTCACGCTGCGGGCCTGCGATGAATTGCACGCCGATGAACCGGAAACCATTACGTTGAAAAACCGCTTTTTTACCATCGCTACGGCCAAGGTTTCTACTTCCGCCCAGGAGGCATTCGATCTGGGTATCTTGAAAAAAAGCAGGGACTTTATCTCGATGAATCCTGACCGGCGGATTGCCGATGCCAAAAACGCCGTCATCGAATTGTTCGAGAACGGATATACCGAACCCGTTCCAAGAACCGATGTGAAAGTGCTGGGCCGGTCTGCTCTGGGCGCGTTGTATGCCGGTATCCACGGCATGTGGAGAGGAAACTATGCTACCGAACACGATGTCCTGGTCGCCCGAAAACTTGCCTATGTCATGTGCGGGGGGGATTTGAGTGAACCCAGTCAGGTAAGCGAGCAATACCTGCTGGATCTGGAGCGACAAGCTTTTCTTTCTCTATGCGGCGAAAAGAAAACACTGGAAAGATTACAAAGCGTCATCAAATCCGGGAAACCGGTTAGAAATTAAATTGTATATGAAAAGAATTTTATCAGCTGTGGCAGGTGTTGGATTTTTATTTTTATCCGGGTGCCATGGCAACGGAAACGAGAGCACCGTTCCCGCTAAGGTAGACACTGCTTACGACATCATTGGTAAGGTATCAGGACTGGACAGCGGCCTCGTTTACATCGTCAACAGACAGCTGGATAAAAAAGATTCGGCGGTTTTGGATCATGGGTATTTTAAATTCCATGGCAAAGCAGACAGCGCTGAATTTTGTGTGCTCATGGTGAACAATCATTCAAAGGTTTTTTTCCTGGAAAACGGAAAAATTTCCATGCTGGTTAAAAAAGATTCCGTTCGAAACGCGCTGATCGCCGGCACGAAAACGCAGGATGAATTGAATTATTTCGAAGATCAGCTCAGCAAACCGCTGAATGATAAAATGACGGTGCTCGACAAAGCCTATGACTCAGCGAGCAGCACCAAAAATGCCAAAGCCGTGGACAGCTTGGATAAACTTTACAATAATCTGGATGCCGAGCAAAAACTGCTGGTAACTGATTTTGCCAAATCCCATCCGGGTTCCATCGTTTCGGCCTTTGAAATATATTCCAACTTCTCTTACAATCCCCGAGTCAGCCAGCTGGACAGCTTGTATAAAATGCTCGATTCAAATATCCAGGCTTCCTACTTTGGAAGAGAAATTCAGAATACGCTGGAGAAGGAAAAATTAACCGCCGTTGGAAATCCGGCGCCAGCATTTACCCTCGATGATGTAAATGGCAAACCGGTAGCGCTTTCCTATTCCAAAGGAAAATATACCCTGGTGGATTTCTGGGCGAGTTGGTGCGGGCCCTGCCGACAGGAAAACCCGAATGTTGTAAAGGCCTATCACCGCTTTCACGAAAAGGGTTTTGATATTTTTGGTGTGTCCCTGGATACCGATAAATCCAAATGGGTTGCTGCCATCAAAAAAGACGGGTTGAATTGGACCCAGGTTTCCGACCTGCTGGGATGGAAAGCCAGTGTCGTTTCCTTGTATGGAATCAAGGGTATACCCATGAACTATCTGCTGGATAAAAACGGGATCATTGTTGCCAAAGGTTTACGCGGGGAGGACCTGGATAAAAAGCTGCAGGAAATACTTCCATGAAATTAAAACCGGCGTGCGCAAAGGAAGTCAGGGGATAATTTTTCGTTTGCTGATCCCGCTTTTTTCCACAATCGCCCCTGCCAGGATTTTTTACTGGTACTGCCCAGGGGTGGTACAGACCACCCCCTACCCCTTTATGACCGTTGCCTGGTTTTTTTAAGGGGATGACAGGGATCTGACCTGGGGCCTACCAAAGTTTTTCAATCAACCCGCTAATAATGGATGTCCGGCCCGATATTGGCGAGGGGATAACCAACACAAACTAGCTGGAAGAATGGGTGAGGCAGAATGGATAAAAAATGATCTGAAAATCCGGGTTTACTCGAATTTTTATTTTTATGGAGAAGCGGCAAGCCCTGATTTGGCTGAAGCCGTCGCCGCCGATATTTCCCAGCACTGGAATGAACCTTCAGGGATGGCTTTTATGAAGAACGGCTCTTTCCAGGTTGAATTTGTCATCCGGGGATTCTGTGAAAAACAAATGCCTCCGGAAAATGTCTGGTTTAATACCAATCCCCGGAATAATTATTTCCGGATAGAAGAGATTTCACCCCTGCATGTTTCCTTTGTCGATGGGATCAATTGCAACACCGGTTTTTTCAAACTGGATAATCTTCTGCACAATTCCACCACCGCTGCCCACGAATATGGCCATACACTCGGTCTGGTACATCCTGAAAATCTGGATATCCGGGGAATGGGACAGCCCGGCATCATGTACCCCCGGGGAACCATATGCGATCCTGTTTTTCAATACGATCCTGCGGCTGAACCCCTGAAGGCGGGGGGTACGCTCAATCCTTATACCCGAAAAGTTTTACAGTCCGATATCGACCAGCTCTGTCTGCACAAATTGTCGTGGAATCTAAAAGGATTTGCCGTTCTTGGAGATTTTTCCAGCATTTATCACGGCCATGAACAAATCCCATCATAATCTTTTATTGGCCCATTTATTTGGTAATTTAGCCACCCATCTATGGCTTCGATTCTTTCCCTTCAAAATATCAGTAAGTCCTATGGTCGGATTGATGCGCTAAAGGCCGTTAGTTTTGAAGTTCCCGCCGGATCCGTTTTTGGAATTCTCGGACCCAACGGAAGTGGCAAAACCACCCTGCTCGGCGTGGTGATGAATGTGCTACGGCCCAATGCCGGAAAATTCGATTGGTTCGGCCAGCAGCCCGGAGAAAAACTAAGAAGGGATATCGGCACCCTGCTGGAGACCCCCAATTTCTACCACTACCTCTCTGCAAAACGCAATCTGGAAATCACCGCGTCCATAAAACACAAACCCTGGGATGACATCGACCGGGTTTTGAAAATTGTCCGACTTTATGAAAGAAGGGATTCCAAGTTTCAAACCTTTTCCTTGGGGATGAAACAAAGACTGGCGATTGCTTCCTGTCTGTTGGGCGATCCTTCCGTCCTGGTATTTGATGAGCCGACCAATGGACTGGATCCTGCAGGTATTGCTGAGATCCGGCAGCTGATCACGGATCTGGCCAGAAACGGCAAAACGATTATACTAGCCAGTCATCTGCTGGCTGAAGTGGAAAAAGTATGCACTCATGTAGCAATCCTGCAACGGGGCGTGCTGATTAGATCCGGAGAAGTGAAGTCCGTATTGAGCCAGGAAGAATGGCTGGAAATCGGATCTGCCGACCTCACCCTACTGCAGGAAATAGCCGGCCGGCTGCCCGGAGTGAAATCAATCCTGGTTTCTGAAAATCATTTGCAACTCTATTTTGATTCCTCTCCCCCCGATGCAGGCTGGATGAATCGCCACTGTTTTGAACAAGGTGTCGCACTGAATTTCCTTGCGCTGCGCAAAAAGAGCCTGGAATCTGCTTTTATTGAGCTCACTGATAATGTAAGTAATTAATCATGGTTGAATTTCTCCATACACTCCGGGTCGAATGGTTGAAAGTAAAACACTACAGAACCTTCTGGATTCTGCTGGCGGTGGTGGTCGTT
The DNA here is from genome assembly GCA_013289175.1 of Bacteroidota bacterium. GTDB lineage: Bacteria > Bacteroidota > Bacteroidia > Chitinophagales > Chitinophagaceae > Puia. The sequence continues at coordinate 12,933 of JABDAN010000067.1, read as the reverse complement.
TGTATACCGGCGTTTAACTATGTGATCTATGATTTTACTGACAACAGCTTTCCGAAAATAAACGGAAAAAGTCTGTTGGGAACCCCCTTCGCCTTTCCCAATGTCTGGAGCACCGTCCCCTATAATGCAGGGATCTTGGTATTTATGCCCGTGATCCTGATCATCACCCTGTTTACCAATGAATATTCTTTTAGGACACACCGTCAAAACATCATCGATGGCTGGAGCCGGTCACGGTTTATTCATATCAAACTGCTGGAAGTTTTGCTCTTGACTCTTTTCGTGACCCTTGTAGTCGTGCTGACCTGTCTGTATTTTGGATTCCTGACACGCAAGGAGGCTCCTTCAAAAACCAGTTGGGAACAGTTCCGGTTTATCCTTTTTTATTTTGTGGAAATGCTTGATTATTCTTTGATCGCTGTAGTCTTCGCAATGCTCATCCGGCGAGCCGGCCTGGCCATGGGTATTTTTTTTCTTTACATGATCGGAGAACAGTTCGTGGTTTCCCTGTCGAGAAACAAATACAAGGCAACCTGGGTTAACTACTTGCCCGAGGAAGTCTCCGACCGGTTGATACCCCAGCCTTTCGCACGTAAACTGATATCACCTGAAAACACGGCGTACTGGGAAAACCATGTAAATGGTTATTTTTTGGTAAGTATAGGGTATATTCTGATTTTTATATTTTTGATTAGCTGGAGATTTCGAAAATCGGATCTCTGACCAATCGAGTCATCAAATATTTCAGTCAATTAAATATCAATTAATGAAAAAATTAATTCCTTCACTGACCTTGCTATTGATTGCCTTGTGCGCAAATGCACAGCCCAGACTTCCGGAACATTATTTCTGGGAAAAGCTTCCCAATGGACTGCAGATCGTCGTAATAGAAAATGACAAGGTTCCCTTGGCGAAAATAGAAATCGCTGTAAAGAACGGCGCCTTTACCGAAGATTCCAATTACAACGGTCTCTCCCATCTCTTTGAACATATGTTCTTCAAAGCGAACAAGGACTATGCCGACCAGGAGAAATTTCTAAAGCGTACACAGGAACTGGGCGCTGTATGGAACGGAACAACGGGTACCGAACGGGTAAACTACTTTTTTACATTCTCTAAAGACAGCCTGAAGGCCGGTTTGGAATTCATGAATGCTGCGATCCGCTTCCCAATTTACAAACCCGAAGACATGCAAAAGGAACGACCGGTGGTGGATGGGGAATTCCAGAGAGGAGAAAGCAATCCAGGTTTTCTTCTGTATCGGGAGGTTCAGAAAAAAGTATGGGGAGAATTGGTTACCCGAAAAAACCCCATCGGTATTCATGAAATCATCAATACAGCCACTCCTGAAAAAATGATGATTATCAAAAACAAATACTATTTCCCCAACAATTCCCTCTTGGTGATCTCCGGTGATGTCAAACACGAAGAGGCTTTTGCCAAAGCCGAAGCCATATTTGGAAGTTGGGAAAGCAGTGGGTCTGACCCGATCACGAAATATCCCATCCCGGAATTTAAACCGATCGCAGCTACCCAGTATTTTGTTATGGAATCTACTCTAGCCCAGACTCCAACAGAATTTTTCTTCTGGCAGGGACCCGATACCCGGACCGATTCAGCAGGGACCGTGGCGGCCGAGGTCTTTTTTACCATTCTGGGCATGAATTCTTCCAAGTGGCAACAGGCGCTGGTGGATAAGGCACTGGCTGCAAGCGCAAGCGCACAATATCAGCTATCCAGATATGTGGGTCCGGTATCCGTGACACTCCTGCCAAATCCCGACAAAATAAAGGCATGCAATGATGAAGCCTTGAACCAGATTAAACAATGGGGTAATGATGATTATTTCACGGATGAACAACTCAGGGATGCAAAAGCCACCATTCGGCGCAATGCCATCCGTCAAAGAGAAAGACCTTCCGATCAGACCAGTATCCTGACCTATTACTGGACCAGCGCCAGCCTGGATTATATGACCGATATGGTAAAGAATTGCGAGAAGGTATCCCGGGATGACATTAAAAAATTCATCAATCAGTACATTTCAGGTAAACCTTATGTCGCTGGCATGGTGATCAATCCGGAAATGAATAAGAAAACTAATGCTTCCGACAATTTCAAACCATCTACTTATTAAAAAAAATCAATCATGCGTATTCAATATTTGATCAAAATTGTTTCCCGCCTGCTGCTCCTGACCTTTATCAGCCTACCGGCATGGTCGCAGAACAAGCCAGCCTACGAAATGACGGTGAATGGGGTGAAGGTAATTGTTCAGCCCAGCGGCAATGAAATTGTGCAGGTGTTGACAGTTATTAAAGGTGGCGTTCAGAATTTTTCGGCTGATCAGGCAGGCATTGAGGACCTCGCCATGACGGCGCTCCTGGAATGCGGGACAAAAAATGATTCCAAAAACAGCTTTAAAGATAAGTTGGATAAAGTCAGTGCCTATATTGGCGAGGACGCCGGTCTGGATTTTTCCAAAATCAGCCTGAACTGTATTAAAAGCGACTTGGATGTCGTTTGGCCCCTCTATGTAGATTGTATAACAGTTCCGGCTTTTGACAGTATTGAATTTGACCGGATGAAACGCAATGACATCAGCATTGTCACCAATGAGTCTTCTGCCCCCGATTATGCGATCAAAACCATGGCATTGGAAACGGCGTTCAAAGGAAAGGACTATGCCAAATCAGAGCTGGGTACCGAAAAGACTTTGGGAAAAATGGGTGTTGCTGAAACAAGGAATTATTACAAATCCATCTTGACCCGTTCGCGCCTGCTGATCATAGTAGTGGCTGAACTGGACAAAGATCAGGTGGAGAAAATGGTAAAAATGCTCACCGATCCCATTCCCGCAGGAAGTCCGGTAAAACTAAACCGGTATAACTACGTACCTGCCAAAAATACCTTTGCTGATCAGAATAAAGCTGTTGCGACCAACTATATATTGGGCATAACCAGCGGCCCGCAGCCAGGAAGCGATGACTACAATGCTTATATTATCGCCATGCGCATTTATGCCATGAAAAATTTCGTTGAGATCAGAACCAACAATGGCCTGTCCTATGCGCCCAGTGCCCGTTTCGTGACCGGCCTTTCCCCTTATACTCAAATCTCTGTTACCACCAAATACCCCGATAAGTTTATAGAAGTCAACAATAAATTGTTGGATAAAACGCATGCCCAGGGCTTTGCAGAAGAAGATGTAAAAAACGCGAAGACCGGATTTGTCACTTCTTACTATTCGACGATGGAGACCAATTCAGCACAGGCGGATGCCCTGGCATTGAACGAGATTTTATTCAATGACTGGCACCGGGCAATCCGGGTGAATGAGGAGTTGAAAAAAGTCAAACCGGAGGAAGTCAACAAGTCCTTTAATAGATACGTAAAGGATTTTACCTGGGTTTACCAGGGGGACACCAGCAAGGTCAATCCTGCTTTGTATACCGCGATGCCTTCTGATACCAAATTGCCTGAAAGCAAAGTGACGAACGGAACCAACAAGTAAACGGAACCCTAGATCAGTTCCCGGAAAGCAGCTTCAATCGTGGGGTAAATAAACTGAAAGCCCTGATGTTTTATTTTGTTGGAACTGATATAGCTGCTTTTCAGTACCTCTTCTCTTCTTTCTCCGAGCATGAAACGGAGTACGAAGTCAGGGACGGGAATGGGCAGGTAGAAACTGCCCTTCATTTTCTTGGCCAGCTCGATGGTAAAAGTTCTGTTGTTCACCGGATGGGGTGCAACGGCATTGTAAATACCGTTCCAGTTGGGGTTGAGCATGGATTCCATATACAATCGGCATAGATCTTCTATGTGAATCCAGCTGATCATTTGTTTGCCGTTGCCTAAAATACCCGCGATTCCGTAACGTACGGGTTTTGCAAGGGCGGGAAATGCGCCTCCATCCTTACTCAAAACGATTCCGGTGCGCAGAATGACCAGTTTTTTTCCCAGTCCGGTCACTGGCTGAATGGAATTTTCCCATGCACGGCAGGTTTCACCCAGGAATCCGGAATCCGCCGGATCGGTTTCAACAGCGGGTGCACCCTGGTTTTGTTTGTACCAGCCAATGGCCGAAGCGCTGACAACAGAAACAATTTCGTTGGGAATATTTTCTAGGGCTTTGACCAGCAGGGCGCTGCTTTTTGTACGACTCTCCAGAATTTCTTTTTTGCGCTTCTCGGTCCAGGGTTTGTCTGCTACGCCCGCCCCAGCCAGATGAATGATATATTTCGCTTTTCTGAACACCGCTTCATTGACGGATTGCTCGTCGATATTCCAGGCTGCATAACTAATACTGGGCGAAGCACTCCGGTGCGATTGGGGATTTCGAGTGAGGACAACGACTTCTTTGCCCTGGGATGCCAGGTAGTTTGACAGCGCCGTGCCGATCAGACCCGTGCCACCCGTTATGATCACTGTATCCATAGATGCCTTTCAAAAGATAAAAATCCCCCTCCCGGAGAAACCAGGAAGGGGGAAAACAACTAAAAACAAAGGAAGTAAGCAGTTAGTCAGGTTTTTTCCCATCCAGAAAACTATTGATGGTACTAATTTCACCCGGACTGTTTTTATCGGACTTGACTTCATACTGACTGTAAAAGCTTTCCACACTGGTCACGGTATTGTACAACTCCAGATTCCGGCGGATGTAAGCCGGCACAGTTTCAAACTCATTGTTGGGATCCGCAGCATTCATATTGAACGACAAGTTGCGCAATTTGTTGATCCTTTCTGCTGCTCTGCGTCTCAGACCTTCTGCTTCGTCCTGCACGGCAGGCTCCTCTGCAGGCTGATCCGCTAAAGATACCGTATGTGTTTGATGGGCCCGAGGCTCATCCGCCGCTGGAATTTCATCTTTAAATACGAGCTGCATATCGGCCGAAGGTTGGTCTTCCTTCATCGCATTTTTTGCAGCACTTATAATCAATTGTTCTTCTGCAGGCACTTGGCGAACCGGAAATTCGGGGACGGTTGATTCTTCGTCATAAATATTGGAAGGTCTTGTCAAGTAACCACCCGAGGTGGCCGTAGGTTGTGTATCCTGTGAAAATATCCATTCTATTGGTTCTTCCCTTACCTTTTTATCCACAGTTATTTCCACCGGTTTTTCCGTTCTTGCGGCGGGCATGACCACGACAGCACCGGTTGTTCGTTTTAGGGGCTCAGGTGTCTCTACCAGTTTGGGTGCCATTTCATTTGAAAGGGCCGTAACCGGCATGATGATTTCCATTTTACTAAGTAATTCCTTTACGGGCATTTCGCGAATCGCGGGCTCCGCCTTTTCAAGAACCGGCATCTCTTTTATTTTGACCCTGTCAGAAACAGGCATCTGCAAAGGCATAACAATTTTCTCTTCCTTTTTTGGGGTTGCTGGTTTTTCGAGTCTTTTGAAAGGGTCTTTGTATTCAAAGCCGGTGGCGATGATCGTTATGCCGATCTTATCACCCAGAGAAGCATCGTATCCCAATCCCAGGATCACATCTGTATCTTCTCCCGCCTGACTGATCAGGTGGTGCTGGATGATCTCTACTTCATCCATCGTGAATTCGTGATCTCCTTCCGAGGAATTGATGTTGATCAGGATCCACTTTGCCCCGCGGATATCATTGTCGTTGAGCAGGGGTGAATTGAGCGCTTCTTCAATGGCCTGCTGGGCCCGGTTATTTCCTGCGGCCGCTGCGCTGCCCAAAATGGCGACGCCCCCGTTGCGCATCACGGTACAGACATCGGCAAAATCCACATTGATCTGGCCGGTACTGTTGATCACATCTGTGATACATTTGGCGGCAGTTGCCAGCACGTTGTCCGCGCGGGAAAAAGCCTCCTTCATTTTTAAATTGCCAAACTGGTGACGAAGTTTGTCGTTGCTGATCACCAGCAAAGTGTCTACATAGTCTTTGAGCAGGTGAATACCCTCTTCGGCCTGCAGTTGTCTTTTTTTCCCTTCATATGAAAAGGGTGTCGTGACAATACCGACCGTAAGTATTCCGAGATCTTTACAGATTTTGGCCAGGATTGGCGCGCCCCCTGTTCCGGTTCCGCCGCCCATTCCAGCGGTTATAAACGCCATTTTGGTATTGACTTCCAGAATGGATTTTATTTCTTCGAGGCTTTCCTCTGTCGCCTGGCGTCCAATGTCGGGATTGGCACCCGCTCCGAGACCTTGAGTCAACAACGGACCGAGTTGTATTTTATTGGCAACCCGGCTCTGGGCCAAAGCCTGCGCATCTGTATTGCAGATAATAAAATTGACTCCCTCGATATGCTGTCCAAACATGTGGTTGACCGCGTTGCTTCCTCCCCCTCCCACGCCAATCACTTTGATGATGGACGATCTTTCTTTGGGTAAATCAAATTGGATCATAAAATAGAATTAAAGGTTAGTATAGAATTAAAGTGCATGATCTTCTTCTTCTTTGAATAAGTCAATGATACCGTCTTTGAACTTACCCCAGAAATCTTTTATTCCACCTCTGTTCATAACCCGGGTAATCTGTTTCTCTTCTTCGGTTACCATTACTTCTTCTTTCACGGGTTCCGGTGTTTTTAGACCGGTTGGAATTTCCATCTGCACATGGGTTTTTTCAAATTGCTTGCGATTGTGTTCGTAGTCGCTGTATCCTTTTAAAATCAAACCAATGCAGGTTGAGTAGGTAGGCCTGGCCAATTCTTCAATTTGCCCGGCTGCCAGGTGCTCATTGGGATACCCGATGCGGGCATTCAGTCCCGTAACATATTCTGTCAGCTGGATGAGATGTTTCAACTGGGCGCCTCCACCGGTTAGAACGATACCACCGTTGAGCATTTTGTTGTCGAGTCCCACTTGTTTTAAATGATAGGAAACAAAATCCATGATCTCACTCATCCGCGCCTGAATGATATTGGCAAGATTTTTCACACTGATTTCTTTTGCCGGCATACCCCGCAAACCCGGAATGGTGATAAAAGCGTTTCCTTTGGCTTCGTTGGAGAGTGCCGATCCGAATTGGACCTTCATCTGCTCGGCCTGCGTTTTGAGCACCCCCAGACCTGTTTTGATATCGTTGGTAATATTTTCACCGCCAAAAGGTATCACGGCCGTGTGTTTGAGAATGCCTTCATAAAATACCGCCAGGTCGGTGGTGCCTCCGCCGATGTCCACAATGGCGACACCGGCTTCGAGGTCTTCTTGTCCCATCACCGCCGCAGCAGATGCAAGCGGCTGTAAAACGAGATCTTTGGTTTGCAAACCGCTTTTTTCTACGGCCCGGCTGATATTCTTTATTGCGTTTTTATCTCCGGTAATGATGTGAAAATTGGCTCCCACTTTCACGCCCCCGTAACCGATCGGGCTGATAATGTTCTGAAAATTATCAACGGCAAACTCCTGAGGAATTACGTCGATGATCTGGTCACCGGCCGGGATGTAGGTCTTATACTGATCGGCGACCAGCTGGTCAATCTCCTTTTGGGTGATCTCGTCTTCGGTGTTTTGGCGTACGATGTCTCCTCTTGTCTGTAAGCTTTTGATATGGTGGCCCGCAATTCCGACATATACTTCCGATATTTCCAGATTGGGATTGGACGCATAACAATTGTCCAGCGCCATGCGGATGGCCTTAATGGTTTCATCAATATTCAGTACCTGACCGTGTTTTACACCGTTGGAATTGGCCCTGCCAAAGCCAAGGATTTCTAATTTGCCGAATTCATTTTTTCTGCCGGCAATGGCAGCGATTTTCGTGGTGCCTATGTCTAGTCCTACAATAATGGGTTGTTCCTGGTTCATGGTTTGGTTTAATTTTGTTGTTGTTTTTGATGTTTATTGTTTGTGTCCGCTTTGTTTTCGTTTTCTTCTGGAAGATCAAATCCTTGTAGATTTTGTTCGGTCAGGGTGTTTCTCTCTAAAGGTTTTACGTCCCGGATCTTTCCGGTATCGGTTTCCATTTTTTCAGCCAGCCGGATCATTTCCATCACATTTTTTCTCGCCTGGATAGAGTCAGCTTTAGAAATGACGCCTGGCTTGCGCGTGGCCACTATCTGATTGGCGTAGGCGAGTTTTATACTGGTGTATTTGTCAAATCCGGTCTGGGTCATGACTTCTTTGTAAAACACATAGAGCCGGTGGAATTTATTTTCATAGTCATTTCCATCTCCGAATTCAATTACCTGATTTCCGATGAGGGGTGTCATCATAAAAGTCTTGGTGGCATGGATGTCCACTTCCTGAATTTGGCTGGACCAGAATGGATCGTGATTTAGAAAAATGGCCAGGTTCAGAATTTGCCGGTTTAGTGCACTATCCCTTTTCAATTCAAATTTTTCATGGGGATAGCCGGTGAAAACGGGCAAATTCAATACAGCACCGGGAGGAAGAAAGAGTTGGACTCCGTTGCTGTCTATCAGATAACTGGTGCCGGTTACCGTGAACAAACGGGCAGCCGGTTGACGTTCCTGGATACGTATTTTTAAGATCTGGTTGTTGTCAAAAAATAATTGCACGTCCTTGACCCAACTATTCTTACGCAGGAAGGTCTCCATCTTCAGCAGGTCAAAAGAAGCGGCTTTTTTGTTTCTGACATCATTCAACCCCTCGTTCTGGAGCATGGCGATCACCTCTTTTTTATTCAGGCATAAAGCCTTTCCCCCTGCATTGATCTCCACCACCAAACCCTGACAGAGGCTGCTGTTTTTGGCGTTGATGGCTGCAACCAGCAGTCCCATACCAGCACAGCCCAAAAGGCTCCAGCCGATGATGGTAAAAACTTTCTTTAGTTGGGTCTTTATATTCATTTTCTTTCGAACAAATCCGTTATGGGTGCAATGAGTTCATCTATATCTCCAGCGCCGGCGGTCACCAGGACTATTTTCTCCGGGGATGCCCAGGATTTTATCCAAGCCAGCAGTTCACTTTTATTCAGCATTTGTGTTTCAGCTTTGACCATTTTGTTTGCAATGATAGCGCTGGTGATTCCTTTGATCGGAAGTTCCCTGGCCGGATAAATGGGCAACAGGATTACTTTGTCGGATTGGTCCAGTACTTCCGCAAATTCCTGGGCGAAATCTCTTGTCCGGGAAAACAAATGCGGCTGAAAGACAACCACCAACTTCCGGTCTGGGAAAAGTTCCCGGGCACTGCTGATCAGCGCTTCCAGTTCCCGGGGATGGTGTGCATAATCATCGATATAAATGACCTCGCCGGAGCGAACATGGTATTCAAATCTTCTTCTAACACCCCGGAAATTGTGCAGGGCTGGAATGATTTTTCCACCGTCCAGTCCCAGCTTGCGGCAGGCCGTGATGGCAGCCAGCGCATTTTCAACATTGTGCCGACCGCCGACATTCAGCTCAACATCTTTCAAGCGACCCTGGCGGCCTTCCACATCAAATACATAGTTGCCCGAATGAATCCTTAGGTTTTTGGTATAAACATCTGCCTGCTGATCGGTCAGGTGATAACTGAGTTGCCCGATGCCGGTCCTTGGCGTAGGAACGGGTAGTCCGTGTTTTTTGACCAGGGTACCCCCCGATTTGATCTTTTCACTAAAGGCCACGAAGGCTTCCCTGACTGCTTCTCCTGTTCCATAAATGTCCAGGTGGTCGGCATCCATGGAACTGATCACGGCGATATCAGGATGAAGTTTCAGAAAACTGCGATCGTATTCGTCGGCTTCCACGACGCAGATATTATTGGGGTGACTCCAGAAATTCGTATTGTAATTGGCTGAAATACCACCCAGGAATGCATTGGAACCCACACCACTGTCGCGCAGGATATGGGCTATCATTGTACTGATGGTTGTCTTGCCATGCGTTCCGGCTACACAGACGTTAAGAGAATTAGCTGTAATGAGTCCCAGCACTTCACTTCTCTTAAGCAATTCAACACCTTGCTCGCGGAAATAATTCAGTATTCGGTTGTCTTTGGGTATGGCGGGTGTATAAACAACGAGTTGAATGTCTTTGGAAATAGCCGCTGCATCATCGCTATAAGAAACCGGAATGCCTTCTGCGGTCAGTGTCCGGGTCAGGTCGGTTTCGGTTTTGTCATAGCCACTCACCGCTTTGCCCTGCTGACGGAAATAACGCGCCAGGGCGCTCATGCCGATGCCACCGATACCGATGAAATAAAGTTTCTGTATGTGTTTAAGATCAGGCATGTAATGTTTTCAAAATTTCCTCGGCAATCTTTTCATCCGCATCGGTGATTGCCATTTTCCCGATATTTTCTTTCAACATTTCCTGCAACGGTTGGTCATTTGCCAGCTTTACAATTTCATTGACCAGATCCTTTCCTGCGTTTTTGTCGGCAACCAGGATTGCGGCGTTTTTGAGAACCAGATTTTGCGCGTTGGCCATCTGATGATCTTCGGCTGCGTGCGGGTAAGGAACAAATATTACCGGCTTTTGCACAGCGCACAGTTCATATAGGACTGAACCTGACCTCGACACGACGATATCGGCTGCGGCATACGCATACTCCATGTCAGCAATGAACTCGCTGGTCCAGATCAGTTTAGATTCCACGGCATAGGCCGCAGCTTGGGAAGAAAAGGATTTTCCGGTTTGCCAGATCAGTTGAATATGATGGCTGGTCAGTTGCGTTATCCCAGCGCCAATCGCTTCATTGATAGATTTAGCCCCCAGGCTTCCCCCAGTGATCAATACGGTTATATACTGGGGATCCAATCCAAAAAAAGCAATCCCCTCTTGTCTGGTAATCTGATTGGCCACGACCTTTTTCCTCACTGGGTTACCCGTATGCATCGTCCGGGACGATGGAAAAAATTTCTCCATTCCATCACTGGCTGTAAAAATGCGCGTGGCCTTTTTGCCCAGCATCATATTGGACTTGCCCGCAAAAGAATTGGATTCATGAATAAATGTGGGGATTCCCTTGGCCTGAGCATATCGCAGAACCGGATAACTGCTATATCCACCAACTCCGATGGCAGCCTGCGGGTGAAAGGATTTAAATATTTCTTTCACCTGCAGAAAACTCTTGATCAGTTTGTAAGGCAGGGCAATGTTTTTTATCAAAGAACTTCTGTTGTAACCGGCGATGTCTATACCGACAATGGGATATCCGGCTTGAGGAATTTTTTCCATTTCCATTTTACCTTTTGCCCCCACAAAAAGAATATCCACGTCGGGTTCCTTTTTTTTCAAAGCACCGGCAATGGCTAGTGCCGGGAATATGTGACCGCCTGTTCCTCCGCCTGCTATGATGATTCTCCTGTTCAAATCGTTGAATTGGGTTTGGTTGAAATTTCAAAAATCATGTTCACTCTTTGATATTTTTCGTCAAAAAATCGGTGCCTATATTTCTTCTAGAATTCCCGCCTGGGCTTCTTCTTCCTCTTTGATTTTTTCTCCCTCAATTTTTTCCGCATTCCTGGCAACACTCAATATGATGCCGATAGCCAGGCAGGTAAACAAAAACGAGCTGCCGCCCATACTGATCAGCGGCAGGGTCACGCCGGTTACTGGAAAAAGGTTTACATTAACCGCCATATTGGCAATCGCCTGGATCATCAGTGTAAAACTCAAACCGAGCGCGAGAAAAGCGCCAAAAGCAAAAGGGCATTTTTTAAAAATGCGAATACTCCGGAAAAGGAAAACCAGGTAAATAAACATAATGATGGCCGCGCCGATCAAACCATATTCTTCAATGATGATCGCATAAATAAAATCAGAATAAGGATGGGGAAGAAAATTCCGCTGCCGGCTATTGCCCGGCCCCAGTCCGATCCATCCGCCGTTGGCTACCGCAATCTTTGCCTGGTTGACCTGGTAATTGTCGTCTGCTTTGTCCTCCTTAGCACCGTACATGAAATTCTCTACCCGGTTGATCCAGGTATCGACCCGTATCAACAGACGGCTTTGAGACGGACTGTGACGGCCGGCGGAAGAAGAAACGGGATCCTCGGTCTTGTGCCGTATCACGGCCGCCATGATCAGAATCATGACGGGAATCATGACCACCCCCAGGGTTAGCAAAAGATGTTTGCCACTGACCCTTCCGATGAACATAAGCATCATACAGGTCGCCCCGATAAGCAGTGCGGTGGAGAGATTGGCAGGTGCGATCAACACGCAAACCACCGCCACCGGAAGAATCACGGGCAAAAATCCTTTTTTAAAATCCTTGATCTGATCTTGTTTCCTGCTCAGCAGGTGAGAGATGTACATGATCAAGGCAAGTTTGGCCAGATCAGAAGTCTGGAAAGTCATATTGACAATGGGCAAACGAATCCAGCGACTGCCTTCATTCAATTTCACCCCAAAAAAAAGTGTATAAAACAACAGGGGTATGGAAAGAAGGAAGAGGATCTTCGCAACCCTTGCATAAATAATATAGTTCACCATATGGGCAAAGTAGATGATCATCACACCTGCGACGATAAATGCAAATTGCTTAAATAGGTATATCTCCGTATTGCCCTTATACATTTTATAGGCAAGCAAACCCGTTGAGCTGTATACTGCCAGCAGGGATACCAGGGAAAGCAGCACGACGACTGCCCAAATCACCTTATCCCCCTTGGTTCTTGAACCCAGGTGTTTGAAGGCCCGCATTTCTATGGTACTGTTCTCCTGCATTTTATTGGTAAGGGTTGGCAATTTTATGTTCATTAATTCTTATAGGTCTCTCACGGCTTCTTTAAACTGATTGCCCCTGTCTTCATAATTTTTAAATAAGTCAAAACTGGCACAAGCCGGGCTGAGCAATACCACATCCCCCTTATCGGCCAGGTGAAAACTGCTTTTAACCGCTTCGGTTGCTGAACCCGTATTGACAATAACCGGAACAACCTGCTGGAATGCTTCGTGAATCTTGCGGTTGTCGGTGCCCATGCACACAATCGCTTTTACTTTTTCTTTGACCAGATCTGTCAACAAAGAATAATCATTGCCTTTGTCAATCCCTCCCACTACCAT
>JABDAN010000066.1 GCA_013289175.1 Bacteroidota bacterium | reverse complement strand
TTTTAATTATTCAAATCACTATAGATGTGCATACTTTTTATATATTAAAAAATAATAAAATGAAATTAAAAGTCTTCATATCATCTGTATTCCTTGTCATGTCAGTTTTACTGGGGTGTTCGAAACTTACAGAAAATCCAGCAGCGACATTAACACCTGGAAATTATTTCCAAACACAGTCAGATCTGGACGCTGCGGTGACTGCTATTTATCAAGGGATGGTTGTCGATGGTGGTTATGCGTTTGATTTTCATCTGTATTCTTTTTTTGGATCAGATGACCTAACAGCAGACCCGAATTTAGGTAAAGGGGACCAGCGTAGTTTTGATCAATTGGAAGGCAGCGCTGGTAATAATGCGATCGCCCATAGCCAATGGGGTACCCCCTGGGGCGCCATTTATCAGTGCAACAATGTTATTGCGAACTATCAGAGAGTCAGTGGTGACGAGGCACAAAAAAATGCAGCGGCAGGACAGGCGTATTTTATAAGGGCTTGGAGTTATTATATGTTGGTCAGAACTTTCGGACCATTGCCGATTATCACTACTCAGGTTGGACCGGACTACAGGCCACCAAGAGATTCTGTTGCCCAAGTATATGATACGATTGTAAGCGATCTAAAAACAGCTATCGGGCTTCTTCCTACCAGCTTTCCGGGACAACCGGGTAAAGCCACGCTAAATTCAGCGAAAGCTCTTTTGGCTGATGTATATATGACGATGGCGACATGGCCACTGAATCAGACTTCTAATTATGCGCTGTCTGCATCGGTAGCGGATGAAGTAATTCAATCTGGACAGTACTCTCTGGTGGCCGACTATGGTGACGTCTTTAAAACCAATAATAATTCAGAATCAATTTTCGGTTTGGAATTTAATGTGAGTGGGGGAAATCCGGACCGTTTTTATGGAGATTGTTCAATGCCTTGGGAAGAGTATGGATTGGACGGGAATTTCGGTTGGGAGGAATTTTATCCAGAACTCAACTTTTTCCTGAATGCTCCAGTATGTACCAGAACAGATGAAGAGTTTTATACTACGCTTAAGCTTCTCCAGCCGGACAAAACCTTTCTTTTGGTTCCCTATAATTCACCAGCGACAAGGAATCAACATCCATTTTACAGGAAGTTTAGGGCTGCTATTGATGCCGAAGGCTGTTTAGAGACAAATACGGAGCTTATATCAATGAATCCAAGTACAAACAAAACAAACGACGTAATTAGGTATCCGCAGGTTTTACTTGATTACGCTGAATCTTCTGACATGGCAGGAAACGGACCAACCGCAGCTTCCTATGCAGCGATCAATCTGGTGAGAAGTCGTGCGGGAGAAGCACCATTGACTCCCGGTCTTGCGCAGATACCATTTAGAGACTCTGTAGTATACGAGAGAGCCTATGAGTTTGCAGCTGAATGGGGAATCCGATGGTATGACGTAGTTCGATTGCAATTGCTTAATCAGATCATTGCAGCAAGAAGTCCGATTGAAAATCCAATAAATCCAAACGCTGTAATTCAAGATTGTTATTTAGCACCTATTCCGATAAATGAAATGCTCAAGAATCCGCAATGGACTCAGAATCCAGGATATTGATAGGTAGACCTCCGTTAGTAATGTTTAACCATGCCCTGCATGGTTAAACTTTTTTACTGAAGGTGGCTAAGCCAAAATTTGCAGATGTTGAAGCTGAACTAATTGCAGACTTGAAATCTTTTTTAATGATTAATTATCAAAAAGCAGTTTTATCGATATTATTTAATGTCTTATTGTTAATAGCAAAAGCTGAAACTCGTAAAATAGGTGATTCTTCAGCACCCAATGATAAATTACTTCGATATATAGACCCGACCATTGGGAATGTTGCTCAATTACTAGAGCCTACCCGACCAACAGCATATCTTCCAAATCAAGTAATAAGAGTATATCCCATACGAAAGGATTATCTGGACGACCAGATTGTTAGTTTCCCCCTTACTGTCGTTTCTCACCGACTCGGTTTTGTGTTTGGCATTGAACCTTCTATTAATACAGTCAGTCCCCAAAGCTGGGATCAGAAAATGCCATATGACCATGATCTCGAGATTTCAAGGCCATGGTATTTTTCAACCTATCTGCTAAACGACGAAACAACGGTTGAATTTTCACCTGGTCGGAAAACCGGTATTTATCGATTTGATTTTCCTGCCGGTAAAAATAAGTCCCTTTTATTCAATACTTACAATGGCGGAGGTTCTTCTTTTCGTTTTAATTCCTCCAATGAAATTTCAGGCATGGAGACCTGGCATGGAGATGTTAGAATTTATATGTATGGTGTTTTTTCTATTGCAGGAAAAACTTGTTTTTTGGAGGATGGCCACCTAAAAAGCGGTAACGAAATTTCCGGTAAATCAGCCAGCGTATGTATTAGTTTCCCATCATCATCTGATACGGTAGAATTCAGATATGCCATCAGCTTTGTCAGCGAGCATCAGGCCAGAATCAACTACGACAATGAAATACGAAATAAAACATTTTCTGATGTGCAAATGAATGCCGAACAAAAATGGTCTGATATAATATCCCAAATAAATGTTGAAGGAGGGACGGAAAGTCAAAGACGTTCCTTTTATACGGCGTTGTACCGATGTTCTGAAAGGATGGTTGATATCAGTGAGGACTCATTTTACTATAGCGGATTCAATAAGAAAATCAATGTAGATACCAGGGCATTTTATGTAGATGATTGGTCCTGGGACACCTATCTCGCTTTACATCCATTAAGAATGTTGTTACATCCATCCCAGGAAGAAGATATGTTACAGTCTTACGTTCGCATGTATAGACAGAGTGGTTGGATGCCTACTTTTCCTGTTCTGTTCGGAGACTATGCCTGCATGAATGGTTTTCATTCTTCCATCATTTTTTTGGATGCTTATAGGAAGGGACTCAAGAATTTCGATGTTGAGACAGCCTATGAAGGGATGAAAAAAAATGCTGATTCTGCTACTTTGCTACCATGGCGAAATGGTGAAAAGACCGTGCTGGATGATTTTTACAGGGCCAATGGATATTTTCCTGCACTTGCTCCAGGAGTAAAGGAAACGGTAAACCAGGTTCATCCTTTCGAAAAAAGACAGGCAGTGGCTGTAACATTGGGGGCATCCTACGATGACTGGGCTACCGGCCAAATGGCAAAGGAATTGGGGAAAATGAATGACTATGCTCAATTTGAAAAATGGTGCAAGAATTACCTGAATCTTTGGAACAAGGAGCAAATGTTTTTTTTACCTAAGGATGATCAGGGTAAATGGATAAATATAGATCCCGTATTTGACGGCGGCCTCGGTGGTAGAGACTATTTTGATGAAAACAACGGCTGGACTTACTTATGGCAAGTGCAGGAAGACATTCCCAGTCTTATTTCTCTCATGAATGGTAAAGAAGCTTTCGAAGTTAGGCTGGATAAATTATTTCGAGAAGATCTTGGACATTCAAAGTATGTATTCTGGGATAAATTTCCCGACGCGACAGCTTTGGTAGGCCAGTACTCCATGGGGAACGAGCCAAGTTTTCACATTCCCTATTTATTTAATTATACCAATTCTCCCTGGAAGACGCAGCAAAAAATCAGGCTTCTTTTGTCTACCTGGTTTAAGGACAACATATTTGGAATTCCGGGTGATGAAGATGGAGGCGGTATGTCAGCCTTTGTAGTATTTTCTTCTATGGGATTTTATCCCATTACTCCTGGCTTGCCTGTATATACGATAGGAAGCCCAGTGTTCAGCAAAATTACCATATCACTGGAAAATGGTAAGAAATTTACAGTGGTAGCCCATCAATGTTCTGAAATCAACAAATATATACAGAGTGGTCGTATGAATGGTACGACATTAAAAACGCCTTGGTTTACTCATGAACAGTTAATGAACGGTGGAATTCTGGAATTGGAAATGGGGCCAAAACCTAATAAGAAATGGGGAATTGAGGAAAACGCCATTGTGACAATGAAATAGGATAATAAGTTTTGGTTATCGGCCGGGGGTTCGATCTCCATTGATCGCGGGTGAGAAATGAAGTTTTGCATGCCTTAGGGCATGCCTATCAAAAGGAATTCTGTTCAAGTATTCATGAAAATCCCAATCAATTTCAACTGGAACAAAGTATGGGATATTTAATTAGAAAACTGATTTTGGTGTTGACTGGCACTTTCATTCTAGCAGCTGCATTCGGACAAAGGAGACACAGTCCGGGTTCTATTTATGAAAGTTACAAAGGACTAATAATGGCTGGATATCAGGGATGGTTCAACGCCCCCACAGATGGCGCCAACATGGGTTGGAATCACTATGCCACCAATGGAAGATTTGAACCTGGGTATTGCAAAGTAGATTTTTGGCCTGAGGTAAAAGAATATCAAAAGATTTATGAAACGCCTTTTAGTGAAGCGGACGGGCAACCTGCATATTTATTCAGTTCTTATGACAGTCAAAGCGTATATGTTCATTTTAAATGGATGAAGGAATATGGGGTTGATGGAGTTTTTATACAACGTTCTGTTAGCGCAATTAAAAATCCGGAAAATTTAAAACACGATGATCGTGTTTTAAAAAATGCAATCAAGGCATCTAGAGATTTTAACAGGGCTATAGCCATTATGTATGATTTTTCTGGGATTAACGATGAAAATAAAGACTGGGAAATAGTTATCAATGATTGGAAGCATCTGGTAGACAGTTTGGAGATCACGTCTGGTGGTAAAAATCAAACTTATTTGTATCATCATAAAAAGCCCCTGGTTGCTTTGTGGGGGGTTGGATTTCCCGATAGGACCAATAATCTGAAATCAATTGAGAAAATTATCGACTTTTTAAAGGATGATTCTGTTTATGGTGGTTGCGCTATTTTGTTGGGAGTTCCTGCTTATTGGAGGGATTTTGGTAAGGATACAGAAAAAGACCCCTATCTGCATACTTTGATTCTTAAATCAGATATTGTAAGGCCTTGGTTTGTTGGCAGATTTAATGAAGAGACTTATCCCCAATTCAAATATAGAATCAGAGAGGACATAGCCTGGTGTAAGAAAAATAATCTGGATTATGTGCCTGTGGTTTTTCCTGGTTTCAGCTGGCACAACATGCACCCCGAAAGCACCAAAGTTCAGATCTCGCGCAATAAAGGTCGGTTTTATTGGCAACAACTTGTCGGAGCTCTAGAGGAAGGTTCTGAAATGATTTATATCGCCATGTTTGATGAAATCGACGAAGGGACAGCAATTTTTAAGACCACCAATGACCCACCAGTAGGACTCAGTAAGTTTGAAAGCTTTGAGCCAGATATTCCAAGTGATTACTATTTATTTTTGACAGGAATGGCAGCAAAAATGCTTAAAAAGGAAATTCCAATTGAAAAAGATATTCCTTTACCTCCAATACAAAGAAAAAGCCAATAACTCTTTGCCATTTATAATTGCTATTTGCTTCAACCAATAGGAGGGCTCGTTTAATAGTTGATTTGGTTTGGATTAATTTATCGTTTGGAAAAAAATGAAAAGAAGGGAGAGGCTTTTTCAGTATGCATTATGGAAGAATCATATTGACTTTGTTGTTATTCTTGTTCGCATTGAACACCTTTGGTTTAAATGGGCGTACAAATGATGAAGTATTTAACTTTCCCCATGGATTTACACACGAACCGGGAACAATTCATTCTTCTTTTCCATTTCAGTTCGATACTTGTGTAAGCTTATCGAAATATTCACCAGGTAACGATACGGTTGTCTTAAGCGACAATCCACTGTTATTCATTAACCAAAGTAAGAATTCAAATTCTTTTATTTGGAATGTTAATGGTTCCTTTTCATCGTCACAGAAAGATCTTGTTGTAAAGCCATCTGCTGGCGTTACTGAGGTAATGCTGATAGCTTCAAATGGCATATGCAGTGACACATCATTTTCCTATGTTATTTTGGACGGAATTTTTCCAGGTCAATACTGCAACTATCAGAAGCAATATAATCCATTGGGCAAAGCTATGGAACCTTTTTGTTTAACAGAAGATAAACAGAATGGATATCTTCTCGCTGCGGACTATTATCTTCCTTCTCAAAATGATTTGGAGTTAAGAACCACCGCCTTGGTACATATTAATGAGCAAGGTTGCGTTGACTGGTCCAAGGCAATGACTGAAGGTGAAGAAGAAGTTATTCAGTCGATCATTTCAACTTCTGATTCAGGGTATCTAATCAGCGCCTTTCCGTTTCAAGCCCAACAGGACAATTATCCAAAATTTCTAAACGTATTTAAATTGGATAAATCAGGGAATAAAGTTTGGGCGCATTCATATTCAAATGAATCAAACGTTAACAATTTCTATTCATCCATTTATGAGACCCACGATCATAATATAGTGATTGAAATTGGATCGTTTCCTGTAGCAGGTAATCCAGCCGCTATTGTATTAATCAAAATTGATTCTTTGGGAGGGTTTATTTGGGGCAGAAAATTAGGTATGGAAAGTAATTCCTTTTACAATGTAGGCGGTGTAACGGAGAAAAATAATTTAATTTATGCCACTGGTTCCATTAATGAAGGGATTACTCCCTTTCGGATCATTAGATCATTTTTAACCGTGATAGATGAACAGGTAGGCTTACCGATCTGGACAAAACAAAATGATCCCGTATTGCCTCCTTTAAGCTTTACCGATTTACATAACTATAAAAATGGGTTATTGATCAACAGTTACGCACAAGATCTTATGAATACGCTTATTAATATTGATGGAGATGGAAATAATTTAGGTAGTATCAATATCGTCAATCCGTATGGCTCACTGAATGGGAAAGAAAATGTCCTGGTGACAGCCGACAACGGTTTGTATTTTCATCAGTCTTCAGGTACGACAGGTCTTGTGAGCAAAGATGTCATTATGCGCCTGGACAGTAATCAGCAAATTTCCTGGCAATATGATTTCTCTTCAAAAAACCTGAATTTTTCCACTTGGAACCAATTAGCCAATGCGCCAGCAAATGGTGTCGCGGGGATTGGCAGCGGACTTATGGCCAATGGGTTTAATGCGTTGACTTTTTTGAAGCTGGATTCTATGGGTTTGGGTTGCAATGCAGGGGGGACGGATCTGTATGTACAGACGAGTCAAATAACTATGATACCCCTGACATGGGCTGTCAATAGCAATATTTCAATGGCAGTCAGTGATTTTCCGTTGATATTAAGTGATTTGTCTATTGAGTCTCATTTATTTTGTCCAAAATATTTGAATGGTTGTGATTTACTAAAGCTGGAGGGCCCCAGAAGACTCTGTCGCTTGGGAGACAGTGCCAGATTTATATTGCATGCAGATCCATTTTGCCCGGAACCTATTCATTGGACATATGATTCTGAACGAATTTCTGCTTTAACGAAAAACAATGCTTATTTGGATTTAAAATTCGATGTGGAAGGTAATTTTACTATCAGAGTTGATAAAAATGGGTGCAACCAGATTTCAGATTCCATTGTTGTTTCGGTGGGAAATGTAAATGCCAAAATCAATTTACCTGGTGACACTGTATTGTGTCTGGGCAACATCATGAAATTGGACGCCGGGAATGGTTATCTAGGTTATCAATGGCAGGATGGCTCCAATAGTCAAAGTATAAATATCAAAGATTCCGGGATTTATTGGGTGAGATTGACCGATCAAAACGCGTGTATCTATACTGATTCAATTAAGGTTGGTACGGCTAAATCGCTTTCCGGGGCTTTTTTACCGCCCGATACGGTAATCTGTTCGGGTGAATTTCTAGATATCAGACCAAAACAATCGTTTGAAAGTTATAGGTGGAATACTGGACAAACAAGCAATTCGATAGAAATAAGGGATTCGGGAATGTATATCTTACAAGTAGTAGATACAAATGGATGTACAGACAAAGACTCCATACTGGTTAAAATAAAATCCTGTCCTGTTAAAATTTTCTTCCCCAATGCTTTTACTCCCAACAAAGATGGGAAAGACGACATTTATAAGCCGGTGCTTTTTGCCAGACCGGTTCTGTATCGATTCGACATTTACAATCGGTGGGGGCAATTGGTTTTTGAATCGCGGGATCCGGAGACCGGGTGGGATGGCCGAACAAAGAATATCGAGCAGGATACGGGTACTTTTATCTGGATTTGTTCCTATCAATTTGAGGGCGGGAAGAAAAATATTTCTCATGGCACTGTCCTATTGTTGCGCTAAATCAATTTGGACTTTTCGTCAATTCTAAAAACAGCTCATTGATAAAACTTCTTTATATTTATGAGGCATGAGGCTGAGTATTCATAATGGCAGGATTTGAGTGGGTGAATGCTACTTTCTGTCAGCCCTAACGATTGCATTGATTATGAGAAGTTTATGCCCTTTTTTAACGAGGAAAATTATAATAATTTTACGACTGCACATGAGACGGATTTTAATTTCCATTGCAGTTGTTTTGTTGGTTCAATTTAATGGTCATAGCCAGTCTTACGGCCTCAGTTTCAGCAGTCATGAAACAGTGCTGGAGAAAAGAACCTCGCTTGACATTTCTCCAGACGATTCCATTTGCTTTTCAAAGAATTTTGAATTGGGCTTTGACATCAATTACCTGCCCAATCACAGAACTTATTTTGGTTACATTTTGCGTATTGTTAGTAATGGCGATCAAAATATCGACCTGATCTATCATCAGAAATCGCATACATTCAGAGTTATCAATGGCGAAACCTTCTCCAGTATCAGTTTCACAATAGATAGTCCTAAATTATATAAAGATTGGAACAGGGTTATTCTGAAGTTCAATCTGGAAAACCAGACGCTTTCCTTTGAAGTGAATGGTCAAAAAGTAGGGAACTGTAATATCCCCTTAAATTTCAGGTGCTTCAAATTTTTATGGGGAGCCAATGATTATCAGAAATATAAGACAAGGGACATTCCACCCATGCAGATAAAGGACATCAAAATTTATGAAAATAATGCTTTAAAATATTTCTGGCCATTGAATGAAGTCTCTGGAAGTGTCGGTTATGATTCGATAAACAGGTTGGCAGCCAAAATCAAAAATCCAAACTGGATCAAACCGAAATATCAAAAATGGGACTTACTGAATACATTTACATTAAGCGGCTATGCAGGTGTTGCCTTTGACCCCAAATCGGATAGAATATTTGTCGCTGGTTCAGATTCTATGGCCATTTTTAGTCTTAACAATGAAAAAGGCATTGTGGAATGGACAGCCAGTAAACATGAAAATCTGAGAGTTGGACACCAGACTATTTTTGATACCAGCAGCAATAAGTTATACGATTTATTTATTGACCAGAAAAAAGTTGTAGCTTTTGATTTCACAAACAAACAGTGGGAGAGTGACTTTGAGAGCGGAAAAATTACTGAATTCTGGCACGCCAATAAATTCATCTCCCATGCCGATTCCTCGCTATATATTTTTGGAGGTTATGGACAACTTAGGTATAAAAATATAGTACAGCGGTATTCATTTGCAAACAAACAATGGGATTCTCTTACAACTTCCGGGGATTATTTCTCTCCCAGGTACTTGGCCGCTTTGGGGGAGGATCCTGCAGGGAAATTCATATATATAATAGGGGGTTATGGCAGTCAGACCGGTGATCAAATGCTTGATCCCAGAAATTATTATGATATTTATCGGTTTAATTTGAAGGAAAGATCATTCAAAAGATTGTATGCGCTTAAACCGGTTGAAAACCAGTTTACTTTCGTAAATAGCCTGGTTATTGACCCAAAGACAAATAACTACTACGGACTTATTTTTCCAAACGACAGTTCAAGTTCAAACTTACAGCTTATCAAAGGTTCGTTGACAGATTCGACCTACAGTCTACTGGGCAACAAAATCCCTTTTACTTTTCATGATATCGAGTCATATGTAGACCTGTATTATTCATCCGTTAGTAACAAATTGGTAGCTGTTGTATTAAATTATTCAAAAAGCGATGACCCTGCAAAAAATACTACTGTAAAGATATATTCACTGAATTTTATTCCGGAAGCTGATGACATTCTGGAAAATGAGCCTATTTCAGGAAAAAAATGGAATATTCTAATTCTTGAAATGATTTTAGGCGCATCAATTATTACGGGTCTTTTTCTTTATTTAAGAAAAAAACAATTGAAAAATAAAGAAGTACAAATTCTCTATTCTGAAAGGGAACCGGAACTTCAAAATACGGGTGTTAATACTTTTCTTCAAAATTCAGGCAAAAGGGAAATACATTCTTCGATATACCTGTTTGGACAATTTCAGGTATTTGATAGGTTGGGAAATGATATTACAGGTTTTTTTACACCGCTTCTTAAAGAATTGTTTTTGATAGTTTGTATAAATACCATTCGGCAGGGTCGTGGTATAACATCTGAAATGCTAAATGAAAAATTATGGCATG
This sequence comes from Bacteroidota bacterium, assembly GCA_013289175.1. GTDB lineage: Bacteria > Bacteroidota > Bacteroidia > Chitinophagales > Chitinophagaceae > Puia. The sequence continues at coordinate 6,981 of JABDAN010000066.1, read as the reverse complement.
ATAAGTCTGAAAAAGATGCGAAAAACAATAGATCTGTAAATGTTGCTAAATTAAAGACCATTTTGGAACGGGTCGGTAACTGCACAATAAATAAAGAATCGGGCTCCTGGCAATTCCAAATGCTTGACCAGAGTATTTATATAGATTTTAGCTGTTTCAATTCAATCATGAATCATCAGCAAAATTTGGGAAGGGATGGAATTCGGTCTCTTGTTGAGATCATTAAACGTGGGTCGTTGTTATATTTAACTGAATACGATTGGTTAGACAGTATCAAGTCTGAAATTTCCAATTCTGTTATAGATTTGTGTCTGTCCTATATCAAGCAACACGGTATTTCCCAAGAGCCTGAATTTATTATAGAGATTACCAATTGTATCTTTAATTTTGATCACTTAAATGAGGACGCATTGATATATCAATGCAAATGCCTTATAATTCTCAAACGATTCACCTTAGCAAGCAATATCTTCCAGAAGTTTGCTAAGGAATATAAGGATATTTATGGGACCGTGTTCACCAAGTCATTCCACGAAACGATAGCTTAATTGTTGTCATTTTGTCCTGATCTGCCTGCCAAATGGTAATCTCCTCTGCAAACTCTCAGCAGTTTAGATACTATTTTATCCATTGATTTATTTTAACATTATTTGATTTCCTCGATTTTGAATTAAAATAGTGGAGTTGTCTTCAATTATTTAATTATTAGTTGATTGGTTAATCCTCTATTTGTTTATTGCATATATAGTGCAAGATGCTTGCGTGCGGCAAGATCATGATTTGGATGAAATAACTTTTTGAATTTGTCAATATGAAGAAAGTTCAACAAAACCTGGCCGGCACTTCCATGAAGCCAAATTCCAGGACAAGGAAACTGGCTTTCAAAGCAATTACCATTCTTCTTCCCTTTGCGGTTTTGGCTCTAATAGAAATATCGTTAAGAATAGTTCATTATGGAAATAATTTAGATCTTTTTATAGAAGCTCCGGGTAAATCCGGTTATCTGGTGCTAAATCCGGATGCTGCTAAAAGGTATTTTGTCAATCAAGCTTTCGTGCCTACCGGAAACAGCGAGTTGTTCAGGAAAATCAAGGATAAATCCACCTTAAGAATTTTTGTTTTAGGGGAATCCACAACGATCGGATACCCTTATTTTCACAATGGATCGTTTCACAGATGGTTGCTTTACAGGCTAATGCATGAATTTCCTGATAGACAGTTTGAAATAATTAATTTATCTCTAACCGCAGTAAATTCTTATACCGTTTCGGGTTTTGCAAAGGAATTAGTAAAATTCGAGCCTGATGCAGTTTTGATATACTCCGGACACAATGAATATTACGGAACTTTGGGTGTAGGTTCAACAAGCAAGGTTGGTAGTAATCCCCATGTCATTAAATTTCTGCTTCAACTCCGGCAACTGCGTATTGTTCAAGGATTGACTGCTCTTTTGGGGTTTACAAGGAGTTCATCCGGTCTGGCGAAAGAATATTCCGGCCAGACTTTGATGCAGCGTATGGTAGCCGATCAAAAGATTCCCTATGGTTCTCCTTTATTTGAGAAGGGGATTGATCAGTTTATCTCCAACATGGATCAAACGCTTGATCTTTTTGATAGAAATCATATTCCGGTATTTGTCAGCAATTTGGTCAGCAATGAAGATGATCTCAAGCCATTTGTGAGTATTCTGCCCGTAAAGGATACGTTGGCCAGATTTAATTATTACTATGAACTTGGTGTAAACGCTTTTAATCATGACAGTCTTGATGAGGCAACTCGGTATTTAAAATCAGCAAATAAAATTTATGGTGGTCATGCTCTCTGCAATTATTATCTGGGTAAACTAACATATCGCCAAGGGAGCTATATCGAGGCAAAAGAATATTTCACTAAAGCTAAAGATCTGGATGGTCTCAGATTTAGGGCTCCAACTCAAATAAATAATGCCATCATAAAATTATGTGGCAAATACAAATATGCCCACTTGGTCGACACAAAGGCAGCCTTTGATTCTAGTTCCACCAATCAAATTATTGGAAATGGCCTGATGCTTGAGCATGTACATCCCAATTTGATGGGCTTTGCCATCATTTCTAATGCCTTTTATGAATCATTAAGGAGAGAGCATATTATTTCTGGCTCAAAGGATAATGATGTGACTTTTCAGAAATTACTTATGAATATGCCCATTAATGCCGTTGACTCTTTAATAGGAATTGATAGGATCAAGAAACTTAAACAAAGTTGGCCTTTTAATGAAACAAATTCAAAAGACTCTATTAAAATGCAAACTGAAGAAGAAAGAATGGCCAATTCAATTGTCAATGAATATAGAAAGTGGCCTAGCGCCATGAACGAGCTATACGATTATTATGTTAGTAGAAATGAGTGGATAAAAGCTAAGACACTTATGGAGTCTTTAGTTCTTGAGCATCCAACGGAAGCTTATTTTTACGATAAGGCGGCTAATATAAGTGGTAAGTTGGGTAACTATGAAGACGCAGCTTTTTATTTTAGAAGAGGATTTTACATTTCTCCGACTTTTGAATATGCCAGAATGCTTTTCGTAATTTATCTAAAACTTGACAAACCTATTGATGCCATGCCTTATCTTAATTATGCTATACAGAATAATACATCTAACTTAAACTTTCTTCCTGTCAGAAAATATGCTGGCCAAATTATTGATCTTCAGAAAGAAATTGCCATAGACTCTTTGAATTTACCTGTTTTAAATTTGATTGCGAGTACTTATATGATGATGGGTAACAGGGAAGGTGCTTCAAAATATGTTGAAAAAATTTTGAAAGCGGATCCAAAAAATAAAAACGCATTGATATTATTTGAACAGCTAAGAAAAGGATAAAAAAATGAAATGGAATACAGGGAAATTTAAGCCGATCATTACTAAGGGCCAAACAAAGGAATTTGGGATGGTACTGGTTTTGATTTCCATTTTTATAGGCATTCAAAAAAGAGATTTCAATTATGTGAAGGTTGCTTTTATTTTAATGGCCATTACAATATTATTTCCCATAATATTTTATCCATTAGCGTTTTGTTGGTTTGGTTTAGGGAAGTTATTAGGTAAAATTAGTTCGGCGATTTTACTGAGTATTATTTTTATTCTTGTCGTAGTTCCTGTTGGTCTGCTGAGAAAAATATTTGGTTTTGATAGTTTAAATCTGAAAAAATTTAGAAAGGATACAAAATCCGTCATGGTAGTTCGGAATCATCTATTTAATGACCAAGATCTTTTGCACACATTTTGAGTATGATCTAAACTGATTTAAGTATGGATTTCTTGAAAGAATTATTCCTGTTTCTTAAGACCAGAAAAAAGTTTTGGTTAATCCCACTAATAGTTATTTTGCTACTTTTAACAACTTTGATAATTGTCACAGGTGGCTCGGCTCTTGCGCCATTGATTTACACTTTATTCTAAAAAATAATGGCGGTAAATATTTTGGGTATATCTGCGTTTTACCACGACAGTGCGGCTACTTTGTTGGTAGACGGGAATATAATTGCAGCTGCTCAGGAAGAGAGATTTACCAGGAAGAAAAATGATTCATCATTTCCCGAAAATGCTATTGAATATGTTTTGAAAGAAGCGGGAATAAACCCCGAAGATCTTAATGCAGTTGTTTTTTATGATAAACCGCTATTGAAATTTGAACGATTATTGGAGACTTATCATTCTTTTGGAGCTGGGGGTTTATTAAATTTTGTCTATTCCATTCCAACATGGATAAAGGAAAAAATATATATAAAAAGACTGTTACGAGGGAAATTTAATAAAAAGGGCAATAATAATATACCCATTTTATTTCCAGAACACCATTTATCTCATGCTGCAAGCGCATACTATCCTTCACCATTTGAGGAAGCCGCGATATTAACAATAGACGGAGTGGGAGAATGGGCAACTGCAAGTATTTCCGATGGGGAAGGAAGTAATATTACCGTATTGAAGGAAATGAGATTTCCTCATTCTTTGGGATTGTTTTATTCTGCATTTACTTATTATCTGGGATTTACTCCGAATAATGGAGAATATAAATTAATGGGTTTAGCTGCATTTGGCAATGAACAATCGTTGCAAACAAAAGTGTACAGGGAAAAAATCATTTCGGAGTTGGTGGATATTAGAGAGGACGGATCGATTATTTTGAATATGGCATATTTTGATTTTGCGACGAAGCTAAGGATGGTGAATGAAAAAAAATTTTCTGCTCTACTGGGTTTAAGTAGAAGAATGCCTGAATCGGAAATTTTACCGGAACATATGAATCTGGCCAGAGCCGTACAGGAAGTGACGGAAACAATTGTCCTTGCACTGGCTAAAACTGCTCAATCTTTGACAGGGAGGAAAAATCTGGTCATGGCAGGAGGTGTTGCGCTCAATTGCACAGCCAATAGCAAAATATTAAATGCAGGTATTTTTGAAAATATTTGGATACAGCCAGCGGCAGGAGATGCCGGTGGTTCCTTGGGGGCAGCTTATGCTGGGTATCATATTTGGCATAAAGGAAGTAGGAAAAGCAATGCTGGATTAGATAAAATGGACGGAGCATATTTGGGTCCACAGTATTCAGGTCCTAGCATTTTAAGTTTTTTAAGGAAATATGAACCCATATACACTTATTTTGAAGATTTCAGTGAGCTGGTTTCGTTAATAAGTAAAAAAATTGCAGAAGGAAATGTTGTTGGCTGGTTTCAAGGCAGAATGGAGTTTGGTCCTCGTGCCTTAGGAAACAGAAGTATTGTCGGTGATCCCCGAAACCCGAAAATGCAAATAATAATAAATTCTAAAATAAAATATAGAGAGGGCTTTAGGCCATTTGCGCCTGCCGTGTTAGCGGAAGACGCAGAAAAATATTTTGTTCTGGAAGGTTCTTCGCCTTATATGCTTTTTATAGCTCAAATGAGGGACGAATTCAAAAAGGAGGGGCAAGAAAATTATGATGGGATGAATGTAATGGAGCGGATTAATGTTGTAAGATCAGACTTTCCTTCCATAACGCACGTAGACCATACATCAAGAGTACAAACCGTTGCAAGGGAGAGCAATCCGAGATTTTGGGAATTAATAGATGGATTTAAAAAAATCACTGGGCACGGGATGCTTATAAATACTTCATTTAATGTAAGAGGAGAGCCGATTGTTTGTAATCCCGAAGAAGCTTATTTAGGTTTTATGAGAACAGGAATGGACTTTTTGGTCATGGGAAATTATGTGTTTGATAAGAGATGTCAAAATAATATACTTAAGGGGACTATATATAAAGAAAAACATGTGCCTGACTAATTAAAATTCGGACGATGGTTGATTCGTTTTGGGTTATTTGAGTAATAATTGTTGAATTGGTAGGTCATCTTTTTAAGAGCCAAGGCCTAAAATGAACCTTCTCGGGTTGATATGAAGTATGTAATTAGCGCTTATTTTATACTGTTATAAGTGTATTCACTTAGATAAAAAAAAGTTGTTTGGAAATTAAATAAAATGCGATCTACTTCGTTGTATTATTTCAATAAAATATGCAGTGAAAAAACTGATTTCCAGGCTAGTCATTGTGGTGTTGGCTATAATTGGTTTAAATGGCTGCAGTAAGAATGAAGACGTTGATAATTGTGCCCAAATTCAGAAAGTTGACATAGTTGCACGCAAAACCAGCGTTTTCTTGGGCGATACCATTTGGCTGCAAACCAATATCATTCCTCCAATATCTTTGTATAATTGGTCCCGGGGCTCAAACTCTAATCTTACCTGGTCCGATGCGGAAGTTTTCATCTACCCCTGCACGAAAAATGATGAGGGTTGGTATTACCTGAATGTAAGTTATCCGGACTGCGCGTTTAAAAATGACAGCATCTACATTACCGTATTGAACCAGCCGGTTACCCCACCCTGTTCACCGGTAAACAACGAAGTTTCCTTCACTGCCCTTTCCGATCTCAGCTTCAATTCTACCAGTTATGCGGTAGATCCTTCATTTAATTGCAAACTGCTTTCTGGAAATTCCAGTGGCAATTCGCCCTTTAATATATATTTCAATTCATTCTGGAACAATAAGGAACCGGAAGATGGAGCGTACAATATTGAGAACCAGCTTGATTTTGGTGGTTCCGAGCCTTATTCGGTTTATATGAATACCAATAATTCAGATATATTATTCGAAGCCAATCCGGGAAAGGTGTATGTAACCCACGAGAATGGGAAACTGAAGGTTAGTTTTTGTAGTATAACCATGTCGGGAAATCTGGGAGGACCTTCTTTTACTACTTCGGCTACTGGCGCAATTGTGGCACCATGATCAATGTCAAACCCTTAATCAACTAATATGAAATACTTTTTTTTATCGCTTGCTCTATTGGGCTCCGTGACTTCCTTTGGTCAGAGCAAAAAATTCACTTTCAAACTGGGAGACGAATATGAACTTCCACGCAAGACAGAAGATCTGGCTTTTTTTGGAAATGAAAAGGATGGGATTGTCAATCTTTCTCTGAAAAAAGAAGAACTCAGTATTGTCCGGTTTAATCCTAAGACTTTAAATAAGACCATGGAGCAGCGGATTGATCTGGACGTAACCAAAAATTTCAACAGCGAAATGGTTGCGGATTTCAACAACAACAGCTATTACTGGTTGCACAGTGACTGGGATAAAAAAAATAAAGAAGAAGTTTTGTACTATGATAAAATAGACGTGACAAATGGAAAAATTGCCCAAGCCAATGTTTCCTTATTTACAACGACTAAGATCGCGGGAGAATATAAACAGGCGATCGGACTGTATAACTATAAGACTACGGAGAAGTATCAGTACAACTATGATGCTGATCGTAAAAAACTGCTGGTTAGCTACCGATTGGAACCGGAATTCAGGAACGATAAAAAGAATTATGATAGGATTGGATTTCAGGTTTTTGATGAACACCTCAATAAAATCTGGGGTAATGAATTTAAAATGCCATACACGG
>JABDAN010000065.1 GCA_013289175.1 Bacteroidota bacterium | reverse complement strand
GGTGAGTTTGGCAATCTGGCGGCCTCCGAGGGAATGGGATTTTAGCTTTTCGGTGCTTGGATAAATGGGCTGCAGCGGGGCGCTGTCCTGTTTGATTTCATCCCATTTTTCCATTTCTGGATGGGTCAATTGGGGCTCTCCATTGTAAAAGCCGATTCTGCCAAAAGCCCGGTAGCGGAAACCCGGTTGAAGGTTTTTTTGCATCCAGGAAATGCTTTGAAACCAAACCAGTTGCAGCATCCCGGAGCCATCTTTTAAGGTGCCGACCAATCTTTTCCCCCGTCCCTTTCCCACCAATTCCAGGCTACCCAAGTGGCCGGCTACCTGGATAAACTCGGTCTGGGCATTGATGTCTGCGATAGGAGAAATTTGGGATTTATCCAGGTGCCGGTACGGATAACATTCAAGCAGGTCACCGAAACTGCTAATGCCCAATTCCTTTCGTAAAATAATGGCCCGTTGCGGGCCAACGCCCTTCAGGTACTCGATCGGGCTCGCTAATATCTCCGGGGAAGTCCAATTCATGCCAAGGAGATCAAATTTAGATCAATTCTATATTCCAGCCGCTTGTCTGGCTTGCATAAGAGAGATTATGGTCGTATCTTCCAGCCAGTTTCCCCCAATGAAATATTACCTAAAGCTCCTTAGACCCAAGGACTGGGCAAAAAACCTTTTTCTATTCATTCCTTCCTTCTTTTCAGGACAGTTTTTCGTCCCCTCCCTTCTGCCTGATATTATGGCCGGCTTTGTTGCTTTTTGCTTTTTCGCCTCCGCCATTTATATCATCAATGATTACCGGGACATTGAGGAAGACCGGAAACACCCGGTAAAATTTGCCCGTCCCCTGGCTTCGGGTAAAGTAAAAAAACCGGCGGCGATCGTGATCTGTGTTGTCCTTCTTGTTGCCGGCATGCTGCTTGGATCCGGGCGGTCCATGGTTTGTTCAGCCGCGGTCAATCCGGATTTATTTGAAGCTACTTGCGGTGGCATGGGGTTAACGGGCATCATCAGCCGGGTGAAATTCCAACTTAAAAAAATTGAGACCTCTTTTATCAGGCAAAAACAAATCAAAGCCGCCAACCTGGAGGAACTGGTAGGCCTTTTTGACCAGTACAATCACTATACCTATTCGGTTGCATGGATTGACTGCCTGAAAAAAGGCAAAGACTTCGGAAGAAGTATCCTCATGCTGGGAGAGCACGCTGTTCTGGCGGACTTGAATGAAAAACAAAAAAGCCGTCCGCTTCAACTTCCCCAAAAAAAGCAGATCAATTTTCCTTTTAACCTGCCTTCCTGGGTGCTGAATACTTTCACCGTTAAAGCATTCAATTTTCTTTTTTATTCTAAAAACTTTAAAAAGGAAATCAACAACGTCATTGGGTATGAGCCGTTTTTTTATCCCCTGGATGCCATCCTTCACTGGAACAGGGGTTACGGGAAAAAAGGTTTCATCCAGTACCAGTTTGTTATTCCTTTGGAAGCAAAAAATGGACTGATCGATATTTTGAACAAGATCAGCGAAAAGGGTTTGGGTTCTTTTCTTGCTGTCCTGAAGGTCTTTGGCCGCCAGGAGAGCATGATTTCCTTTCCGCGCGAGGGATATACCCTAGCCCTGGATTTCCCGGTCAGGCCCGGACTGCTGGAATTCCTTGACGAACTCGATCAAATTGTTCTAGAGCACGGGGGTCGTCTTTATATGTCCAAAGACGCCCGTATGAAGCCGGAGATTATGGAAAAAGGATATCCAGAACTTGCAAAGTTCAAGGACATCATCAGCAAATACAACCCGGGTGGAAAAATCCACTCGATCCAGTCAGACAGGTTATTTTTGACAACTAACTGAACCCATGGCAATTGTTTTAATTCTCGGTGCGACCTCTGATATCGGCGCGGCCATAGCAAAAAAATTCGCTTCCCAAAAGTTTGATGTACTGCTGACGGCTAGAAAGCCTGAACAACTCAAGCCCCTTGAATCGGATATCCGTATCCGTTACGGAGTCGAGGTTCATTCCCTTGGTTTTGACGCTTTGCAATATGATATCCATGCCAGTTTTTTTAATTCCCTTCCTGTCAAACCCGATGTGAGTATTTGTGTTTTCGGTTTACTCGAAGACGAGGAAGCGGCTTTTGACGACTGGTCCCTGGCAGAAAAGATGATTCAAACCAATTACACGGGGGCCGTGTCCATCCTGAACGTGATTGCCAAATATTATTTGTTACAAAAAAAAGGAACCATTATCGGCATCAGTTCCGTTGCCGGAGACCGCGGACGGGCAAGCAAACTGATTTATGCGAGCGCCAAGGCCGCATTTACCACGTATCTATCGGGTCTGCGCAACAAATGTTTTAAAGATCAGGTGCAGGTGATGACTGTTCAGCCGGGTTTTGTTTATACCAAGATGACGGAAAACCAAGCTTTGCCCAAGGCACTCACCTCGACTCCTGCAGAAGTAGCGGACATCATCTACGTGGCTTATAAGAAAAAGAAGAATATTATCTACGTAAAATGGTTTTGGCGGTACATTATGCTCATCATCAAAAACATTCCGGAGTTCCAGTTTAAAAAAATGAAATTGTGAGCGGCAGGAAAATTGCTTTTTTTGATTTTGACGGAACCCTTACCACCCAGGACAGTTTTCTGGAGTTCATTAAATTTCAAAAGGGCAAAACAGCTTTTATTCTTGGATTTTTACGCTTTTTCCCCTGGCTTCTGGCCTTAAAACTCAAGCTGGTACCCAATGACCAGGTCAAACAAAAAATCCTTGTCTATTTTTTTGGCGGCATGCCCGAATCTGTTTTTCAGCAGGCCTGCGACCGTTTTGCCGAAATACGAATTCCGCCGATGATCCGTCCGGCAGCCCTGGTGGAAATTGAAAGACTAAGAAAGCTGCAATTTGATCTGGTGGTTGTATCGGCTTCTGCAGTAAACTGGCTGCGGTCCTGGTCCGACGGCCTCGGGCTTCAACTGATTGCCACCCGGCTGGAAGTAAAAAACGGCCGGATAACCGGACGGATCGAAGGGAAAAATTGTCACGGAGAAGAAAAAGTCATCCGGATCCGGCAACAATGGGATTTATCTGAATTTCAGGAAGTGTATGCATATGGAGATACGCCGGCTGACAAACCCATGTTGGCCCTGGCATCCCGATCTTTTTATAAACCATTCAGAGGCGAATGAGCATTATTATTTTCCTTGTTCATATCATCAGTTGGGCGATTTTTATTTATCTCGCTGCCAATACCGGATATCTTCTTTTTATGGCTTTGTGTGGTCGACTGATAAAAAACAAAAAATTCAGTCCTGCGTTTCCCAAACACCGGATTGCGGTCCTGATTCCCTGTTTCAAAGAAGACCTCATCATCCGGGATACGGCGCTGAAGGCCCGCCAACATAACTATCCTTCCGAACAATTCAGCGTTACTGTCATCGCCGATAAATTAAAACCGGAAACGGTGGAAGCACTCCGGATGATTCCGGTAGAAGTATTGGAAGTGGATCTAAATATGAAATCCCGTTCCCTTCATCAGGCATTGGAGACATCCGGGGTCATGGACTCGGAACTGGTCATGATTCTGGATTCAGATAATATTATGGCAGCCGGTTGCCTGGAAAAAGTAAATGCCGCTTATGGCGCCGGTTACCAAGCCATCCAGTGTCACCGGACCGCAAAAAATAAAAATACAGCGGTAGCCCTGCTTGATGCCATGAGCGAGGAGATCAACATCAATCTATTCCGGCGGGGCCCGGCTGCTGCAGGTCTCTCTGCTGCGCCTATAGGTTCAGGGATGGCTTTTCAGACCACGTTAATCAGGGAGATTTTCAGTCTGCCTCAAATTCTGGAAAATCCCGGGGAGGACCGGGAAATAGATATGCAGCTTATGGCCCGCGGCATTGAAATGGAATTCATTGACGACGCCTGGGTGTACGATGAAAAAGTAGCCAGCGCTGGAGTCTTTGAAAAGCAACGGGTCCGATGGTTGGAAGCCCAGGTTAATCATGTAAAAAGATTTTTCGACAAAGATTTTAAAGGAGTACCCAAGACCTTTCTTTATTATAATAAGTTCTTTCAAAATCTATTGTTACCCCGGGTGCTGACCCTGGTCCTTTTTATTTTTCTTTTGGTGGTTATGGGGTTACAGTATTTTTTGCATAGACATATCCTGGAACCCGCTCCTGGGGCCTGGGTATGGGTGATGGGTTTTTATTTCCTGACGCTCTTCCTTTCAATTCCCCGAAGTTTTTATAATGTACAGACCCTTCATGCCATCAGCCGGGTTCCCATCCTGATGTTCTCCATGGTCCGGGCACTTACCCAGATGAAAAAAAAGAGAAAAGAGTTTTTGCATACCCCTAAGTCGTTCACGCAAAATCATCCTTAATGAGGGCGCTTCTATCCGTTTGAGGACAATAGTTGTATAAAGTCCTGATAATCAAATGGTAATCTAGAAATTTCTGAGAAAAGTGTGACTCGAATACCAGGATAACCTTGGAAAAATGTCAAAACACACCTGTTTTTGCCTTGGAAAAATGTCAAAATAAGACAGTTATTCCCAGGTCTTCTCGAATATTGTTTAAAAAACAGATGAGGAAGTTTCAAAATGTCCTTTCTTTAGAATTCAAGGACGGTTTCAATATAGATAATTATAAACAGGTTTTCGGAATAAACAATTGTCTGCAGAATATAGAAAAAATCAAATCCAAATTAAAAATAGAAAATGTTACAAACTCATATGAAGCATTTACATAAAAATTGACATGCCTATACATTTCCCACTTTATTTGTCGGCATTGTTCATCCTTACTACTCTTTTGACACTACTGATGTTGATCTGGGTGGTTAGGGGTTCTGCCAATTCCGCCGGAAAAACGAGGGTGATCTTGGGAATTTTGGTCGCCTGGCTATTCATACAGGGGGTTTTATCGTGGTTGGATGTATATAGTATGAATCTCTCCCGGATGCCGCCGAAAATACTGGTGCTGGGTATTTTTCCAGTTCTCGTATTTGTTATACTTCTATTTATTCGAAAGAAAGGAAGAGCTTTTATCGACAGTCTACCGCTAAAGAGGTTAATTTATTTAAATGTCGTGAGAATACCCGTTGAACTAGGCCTGATGTTCTTGTATATAAACAATTGGGTTCCAAAATTAATGACATGGGAAGGTGGAAATCTGGATTTCATCAGCGGGTTATCAGCCCCTTTCGTGGCTTTTTATGCTTTTCGAAATCACTCTATGCGACGCAAATTTCTGCTTGCCTGGAATATTTTATGTCTTCTTTTACTTGCCAACATCGTGGCCAGGGCGTTTTTGTCCGCACCCTTTCCTTTTCAAAAACTAGCGCTTGATCAACCAAACTTCGCCATTTTACATTTCCCTGTCGTATGGCTACCAACTTTTATAGTCCCCGTCGTCTTCTTTGGTCAACTGGCTTCCATACGTAAACTGACCATCATGAACACTAATAATTCATAACGATCATCGCCGCCAGGCTATTTAATTTAATGAATCCGTTTTTATATACCATATGATAACTAGAACCAGTCTTTTTATCAGCTTGTTTATCGGGAGTGCCTTATATGGACAATCTATTCCGCGGGATTCCACCACTCCGGATTTCTCCTGCTTGCATCCGAGTTCGGTTACCATCGCTTTGACCTATGTGCCTTCGCTTTTACTGGATGAATGTTCTCAAAATCTTGTTCATCTGAAAAATGACAGCATTGAGTTGAAATTATTGGAGTTCATGAAGGACAGTACCCTGATTTTACCGGTGCATGTTATCCTCACTGAAAGACATCATATTTCCTCTTCACTGTCTGAATCCTTTCAATATAAAAATGATTCCCTCATTGGATTCGTATTTACTTTTAACAAGCTGGTGTGGTCAAAGAATGCTTCGACCGGAGAAATCAGCCTGTCAGAAAAATCAATCCAAAAATGCCAGCTGTACTGGCGAAAGAAAATTCTTAAGCACAGAAACGAAGGCGGGTAAAGGAGATAATCTGTCCGCAATGACCCAGGCCCTGGATTAATTATTGTACGCTCTTTGCGTTGTGCGTTAGATTATAAGCGATTCCTTTTAGGAAAAATTTCAATTGGGGAAACTGACCTCTCTTCAGGTAAGTAAATACCGATTTGGGCAGTGCGATGAACGTAAAATAAAAAGTGAAAACCAACCCTTGAAAAAAACTGCTGTTCCGGCGCATGTACAGGATCCGGTTTCGGGTATGGTAGTAAGCCTTCAGGGGATTTTCTTTTCCGACCGTCATGGATTCTTTGTGATAAATGGTGGCCAGCGGCTGATACCAAATCAGATAACCGGCTTTTCTGATCCGGGCTGACCAGTCCCATTCTTCGTAATAGAGGAAAAATTTTTCAGGAAACATGCCTGTTTTTTCAATGACCTCTCTTTTTACCATCATGGCACATCCGTGCGCTGCCTGTGTTGGTCCGGCCACATTGTACTGGCCATTGTCCGGCTCCAGATCTCCGATGGTGGAGGTTCTACCCGTATAGGGATTCATGGGACGGAATCCGGCGTACTGGATAATTCTTCGGTCAGCAAAATATTTTATTTTGGGACATACCACACCGATCTGGGCATTCTCTTTAAAGGCAAGCAACAGCTGATCGATGGTATCGGCTTCCAGTTCCGTGTCATTGTTTACGATAAAGATGAAGTCGCCCTTGGCCTGGCGGATCCCCCAGTTATTGCCCCCGGCAAATCCCAGGTTTTTGTCGCTGATCAGCAGCCGGGTGTTTGGGTAATCAGCTGGGTTAAAAACCGTGGCCGGATCGACGGACGAAGCCATATCACAGACCAGGATTTCAAAATGAGGATAGCCGATCCGTTTACAGGATTCCAAAAATTCAGCGGTGACAGTCGCCTGATTATAATTCAGGGTAATAATGGAAACCAAAGGCGGCCTGTCTAGCGCAGGTGAATTCATTTCCGGAAGATAATACCAAATGTGGACCCGGGAAATTTATGCACTGGATTTTTGAATCAGTGCAGAAGGCGTATTGGCCATGATCCAAAGATCATAAATGAAATTATATTTATTGGCATAGTCAATATCCAGGTTGATCCTTTCTTCTACCGACATGTCTTCGCGGCCTCTTTTCTTGATCTGCCAAAGTCCGGTGATGCCCGCAGGAGCCAGGAAACGCTGAGCACATTGGTCCGTAGTCAGGGTCGCCGCTTCATACAGGGGCAGGGGACGGTTGCCGACCAGGGACATATCACCCAACAAAACATTCAGGAGCTGTGGCAGCTCGTCCAGACTGGAATTCCTCAGGAAGGTACCTACTTTGGTAATCCGGGGATCGTTGTTGATTTTGAAAAAAGACGGGCTTTTGGAATTGAGATCCGAAGCATATTGATTGAGATGGGAAAATTCTTGAATGCGCAGATCCGCTCCGGCAAACATGGTTCTGAACTTATAAAAATCAAAAATCTTATATCCCCGTCCGGCTCTTTTTGAAATATAAAAAATACTTCCCTTCGATTCAATCCGGATGGCTAGGGCAATGAGCAGGAACAGCGGGCTGAGCAGCAGCAGGGCTGTGGCGGAGACCATGATATCAAAACTGCGTTTTAATATGCTGTGTATGTTTACTGGTGGAACCACCTGGGCTTCGTCTTCTTTCAGGGAGCTTTTCAGTTCCAAGGCTTTTGATTTCACCTTATTCAGGAAGCGTACTTTACCCAGCAGGGATGTTTCTTCGGCTCCGTCGATCTTCATGATGTCATCGGCCAGCATATGCTTTTTATAGAGTCCCATTTCCATCTCGCAGAGGTCGGCTGAATCCATGATAAAGGGAATGACCGAAAACGCTTCGTTGGTGTTGAGAAACTGTACAAAAGATTTGACGGCGGGAAAATCAAAACTCGATTCACAGAAGATAACTTCCGGAAGAGTATTCTTTTCCTGAATGATGGAGCGTTTTAACTCAGCGCGGGCATTGTCGATGCTGTCGGAGGCATATCCACGCTTGAATAACTTCACTAATTTTTCAATGTTGGCAGGGTTTTTGCCAATATAGTAAAATCCGCTGTGAATAACTGTAGGGCTTGTAGAGGCTTCCTTTGCACGTATGCTGTAGCGTACAAAAGACTTTCCCTTGTAAGTTGCCTTGGGTAAAAATGTAAAATCCATAGTTTAGGTTTGATTTTCAGGTATACGGCAGCAATCATTAAACTGCTTTCATCGGGTAATAGGTATCGAAAGATTTGTTTTCAATTAATTGTTGAACAGCATTTACCAGATCAACCGGATTAAACGGTTTCAAAAAATAATTCTGCACTTGGTAGGCTGCACATTTTTCCTCTGTTTCTTCCACACTCAATCCGGACAAAACCATCACAGGAATATTTTTATAAATCCCACTGGATGCCAATTGCTGTATCAACTCCCAGTTTTCTAAATCCGGCAATTGCGGATCGGCTATAATCAAATGAGGAAAATTTCTCTTAGATAACCAATGCATCGCAGAACATCCGTCTGGTACCGTAATCACCTGATAAGATTTTCCAAGAACTGTTTGAAGCAAAAACCGAATCGCCTTACTATCATCTACAGCTAAAATTTGCTTTTTCATGGGCAGAAGTCATTGTTTTATTTAGACTCTGTTCCTCATTAGGTTGGAATTTGTGGTACGTGGTTAACAAGAGGTATTGGCATCTAAGGAATAAACCTTACATATGGCCAGACAATCGATTTTAAATTGAAAAGTGTGCAATCGGGGATTTCACGGACAGTAGACTGTTGAATAGTCTTCTTTAATTGGGACTGGAGGTTTCAGAGGTATTGAACCGGACGGAACGAATTTCTACGATAAAAGTAAGTATATTTTCCTAAGATCCAAATTTTAGCGTCCTTTTTTTATACACGAACACATTATCAAATTATGAAATGCCTGGATCTTCAGGGTGTGCATGCCGTGCAGCTTTTTCCCAAACCGAAGTCTGCCGATTTCGAATAAACCTGTAGAAGCCCAAAAACACTGACAAATTCATGAATAAGAAATAGTAAGGAACGTAGAGGGCTTTGAGTTTTAGGTTCCGGCTGGCCATCAACCAGCCGGTTACGGACAGTGCATAAAATACTAATTGAGCCAGAAAAACTACGTCGTAAAATCGCCCCGAACTTTGATAAACCAGGAACATATTGGTGATAAAACAGATAACCAGACAAAGGGGACAGAGTGTCCAGCGCAACACACGGTGGGAGATAAATAAAAACGATAAAAGCGGGTATCGGAACACGTTAAACAGGCCTTTGAGGATGCCCATGGCCTGAAAACCGCCGGCCGAAATCCGGATTTTCCTTTTTTGCTCTTCCCCCATGGAGGCAGAGGCCGTCTCCACGGCATAGGCGCCCGGCTCATAACGGATGACATAGCCCTGCATACAGATCTGCAAAGACTGAACGAAATCCTCTATAATGGTGTCTTCTGCCGCTTCATGGAACAGGGCTGTCTTGACCGAGAACAGTTCCCCGGCGGCTCCGACTACGGAGTAAAAATCGGAGTCCAACTTCTTAAGAAAGGATTCATACCTCCAATAGATGCCCTCCCCCGCGCCGGCTGCTTTGTCTTTATCGCGGTGGATGATTTTTTTCTCCCCCGCCACGCCGCCCACCCGGGGATCGGCATAGTGTTTTACGATTTGACGTACACTGTCGGGATTGAGCAGGGTATTGGCATCGCAAAATATGGTATAGGGAGTCTGGACCTGCTTGATAGCCCGGTTCATGGCGGCCACCTTTCCCCTTCTTTGCGGCTGGTGAAGCAAGCGGATTTCAGGGTAGCGGCCAATAATCTCGGGTGTCTGGTCGTCGGAACCATCGGTGATGAAAATCCATTGGATTTTGCCAGCCGGGTAGTCGATCTCCAAACTGTTTTTGATTTTTCGTTCGATGAAATCCTGCTCGTTGTAGGCCGATACCACCAGCGTGACCGCGGGTTCAAAACCTTCATCCCCCGGAATGGAGACCGCGGAGCCAAAAATTTTTTTGAGTCTCAAAAAGAGATAAACCAAGACCGCGTATCCGATATAACTGTAAAAAACAACACCGACCGACAGGAAGAAGAAAAACTTTAACATTATTAAAAGTTGGATGACGCTAATTTAGATATTGAAGGGTAAAGCTTTCTAATAAGTTTCAGATTCTGGAATTTATTATTATTTTTGACCCGGCACCAGTCGTAAGTAACTGATTACCTGAGCTTATCACCAACGCTCACCAATAGGCGCCACCTCCAATCATCCGCATATCTGCAGATCCTTCCAATCCCGTATTCTTAAGAATGAACCATGTTGTCCCATTAAAATGAAATAAATAGTCTCGTCCCATGCACATTATCTATCTTCTCAAAGTATTGGTCAGAAGAAAATGGACCATTTTATTCTGTCTGGTACTGGGTTTATTGGGGGGACTTTTGTTCAGATTTATCCAGCCCCGCGAGTACGTATCGACCGCTCAATACTCCACTGGCTTTTCTCAGACCCAGAAAGTCAGCCTCCAGTTAACGGAAATTTTTGATGTCAACCAGATTGATTTTAGGATCAACAACGTCATCGAGACCTTCAAGTCACCCATCGTGCTGGCCATGGTCTCCTATGACCTGATGCTGCATGACCTGGATTCCGAACACCCCTTCCGAACCCTGACTAAAAAAGATCGGGAGGATTCGACCTACCGCAGGGCCGATCTGCCCAAAGCCCCGCACCATATTGCGTGACCGGCTCAACAGCCTGAAGTTGCTGACCACCTACGATCCGCAGGATAAAATGGTATGGAATCTGCTGAATTTATACGGATACGACGAGGACAATATCTCCAAAAAATTAACCGTAACCGGCGTTCCAAAAACGGACTATATCAATGTGTCCTTTGGCTCGGAAAATCCGGAGCTGTCGGCATACGTTTCCAACAAAATCGGTGCGAAATTCAAAGAGTTTTACAGCTCTCTCACTTCCACTAATACCCGGGAATCCCTTTATAAACTCGATAGCCTGCGCGAGAGTAAGCGCCGGGAAGTAGATACCCTGCGATTCCGGCTTCAGCGCTTCCGGGATAAGATCGGAACACCCAATACGGGTGATGCGGCCACGGCAGCCATGAGCGGCCTGCAGGAACTGACTTCCGCCCAAACCGCCCAGGAAGCAAACCTGAATGACTACCGCCAGCGTCTATCCAGCATCATAGAACAATTGCGGGAAATCAATTCCAACACCAGCACACCGGCGACGACGGTTCCGATCAACAGCCACGGCGATGAAATTCTGACGCTTCGCCGCATCAATGAGGACCTGGCCGCCAAACTGGCCCTGAAGGGGGGTGTAGACGCCAATTTGCAAAGACAAATTGATGACAACATCAATAAAATCAATCAACTCAGCCGGGGTAATAGTTCTCCGATTGTAGACAAGTCTGGAAAAGAAGCCGACCGAAAACAGGAACTCATCAACCAAAAACTTGAATTGCAGAGTGCCATTGCTTCCACCCAGGATAACATTGAACTCTATAAGTCCCGGGTTGCCGAGTTCCGGAAAATCGCGTTTTCGGGTGGTGGTCAGGAAGTAGTCGCCAACGCATATCAAAACGATCTGACGATTGCCCAGCGGGATCTGGAAAAATACAACAGCAGCATTTTTGCCTCCCAAGACATTGACGTGTCTCCCGATTTTAATTTCAAACAGATCCTCCTCGGTCAGCCCCCGATTAAACCGGAGCCTGCCAAAACCCTGCTGATCCTGTCCATTTCCGGTCTGTCACTTTTTTTCCTGGCGATCCTGATCATCATCATTCTGGAACTGCTGGACTTCTCCATGCGAACGCCATCTATTTTCAGGAAAGAAACGAAAATGGAGGTACTCTCCACCGTAGAGCAGATTCAACTGGACAAAAAATCCCTGCAGGAATATTTTGATTTTAACCTGCAGCCGGACCGCGAAAGAACCAGCCTCTCTTTTATCGAAAGCATGCGTAAACTCCGGTTCGCCCTGGAACACAGTGGCAAAAGGATCATCCTGTTTACTTCGACCAAACCCCAGGAAGGCAAGACGGTCATCATCGAATCGGTGGCCCATACCTTCAGCATGAATAAGAAAAAAATATTGATCATCGATTCCAATTTCGCCAACAATACCCTGACACGTGATTTTTCGGCCAAGCCTTCCCTGGTTTCTTTCAGCATGAACGGGGAGGACAGCGTCGACAAGGTTTGGGACATCACCACCGTAACCAATATCCCAAATGTGGATATCATCGGATGCGATGAAGGCAACTATTCACCATCCGAAATACTTCCGAAAAATAATTTGATGGAACACTTGGGCAAACTCAAACACCAGTATGATTTTATTCTCATCGAAGGGGCCGCGTTGAACATACATGCAGACAGCAAAGAGTTGTTGGAATTTGTAGATGGGGTGGTGGCTGTCTTCTCGGCTAAAAGCACCTTGCAGGAAACCGACCGAGATTCGATCGTATACTTGAAGCACAACAGGCATAAATTCATCGGGGCAGTCCTGAATAATTTTGATGAACAGAACCTGGGTCTTTGATCCAGATAATAGAAAAGATGTTGCACCGGTATATAAAAAACAGAGATATCGTTTTATTCAGCTTCCAACCTTGGAATTCCGATATCGCTTTTAATTTTAAGGATATGGCCTATGAGCTTGCCCGTTATAACCGGGTCTTGTTCATTGACCGTGCCCGGGACCGCAATACCGTCCTGAAAACCCTGCTGGCCAACAAGCCGGCTGCGCCTGAAAATCCGCCCTACCTGGAAGAAGTGATGGATCATTTCTGGGTCCTGCATCCCAAGAGCATTTTAGAGTCGGGAAACTGGTCTCCCAACTATGGGCTTTTTGACTTTTTCAACCGCATCAACAACAAAAGACTGGCGGCCGAAATAAAACAGTCCATCCGGGAACTGGGTTTTAAAAACAGCCTGTTTATCAACGACAATGATTTTTTTAGGGGCCTTTATATGAAGTCCCTGTTGCCCATCCGGGAATACGTTTTCTATATCCGCGATTTTTTAACCTGCCAGCCTTTTTTTCAAAAATTCGGACCACGCTGCGAAATGGAAATGATCCGCAAAGCCGACCTGGTGGTGGCCAATTCGGCCTACCTGGCACATTATGCAGGTCAGTGGAATCCAAACAGCGTAGACATCGGACAGGGCTGCAACCTGGAGGATTTTGTTGTGGATGGCCGCCCGGAACCGGCTGACCTGAAGGGTATCCCCAGGCCGATTATAGGCTATTGCGGGGCCATTACCGCCATGCGGCTGGACGAAGGCCTGTTGCTACACCTGGCCGAAGCCCTGCCCGGAATGAGCCTCGTACTCGTGGGCGGCCTGGATGAACAATTTGAAAAATCAGCGCTGCGGTCCAGAAAAAATGTATTCTTTCTGGGCAATAAAAAACCGGAGGAAACACCTTTTTATATCAGTCAGTTTACGGTTTGCATAAACCCGCAGCTCATCAATCCCCTGACGATCGGGAACTATCCAAGAAAAATTGACGAATACCTAGCAGCCGGCAAGCCCGTGGTAGCTACCGCAACCCAGGCGATGGAAATGTTCCGGGACTATGCACATCTGTGCCATAACGCAAAAGAATATGTAGACTGCATTCAAAGGCTGGTCGGGGATAGCCGGGAGCATTCAGAAGAAAAAAAGAATGAACGAAGAAGTTTTGCCCTTGCGCACAGCTGGGAAAATTCCATCGGTGCCTTGGGGGATGCCTTTCATGGTATGGAAATGAAATTTAAACTCGCTGAAATATGAGTATCAAGCGGGAGACCAATACCAGCGTATATGAAGTGATCACCATGGTCCTTATTTTCCTTTTTTTCGTTTTTATATTTGTCAAATTCGTCTATTTCTGAAAGCATGAGTAACGAATTACATATCAAGCGTTTTTCCATCAGGAGGTCCCTGCGCTACCATTTTCTTCATAAAAAGCTGAATACTTTTTTGGGGTATTTCTTTTTAACATTGATAGGTACCGGACTTGCTTATGCGATCGCAGCCATCGACTGGCGGATAGCACCGCTGGTTCTGGCCCTGGTGGGTGGATTCCTGCTTTTCATCGCCCTGATGAAATGGCCATATTTTGGATTTTATTTTCTCATTTCTTTTTCGTCCTGCGTAGTCGTCATAGACCGCATCGTGAATTTTCCGCTCGCGATGTGGACCCTGGTAGAAGTGTTTACCTATTTTGGTTTGCTGAGCATCCTGCTGAAATACAATTTGAAGACCAATATCAATCTCCGGTTTTATACCAACCCGATTACCGTCGCGATGTATATTTTATTTTTCTATTACATCATCGAGTTGTTCAATACAGAAATGTACAGCCGGGTAGGATGGTTAAGTTTTTTTAAAAAACAATTCAGCTTTTTCGTTTTCTACTACATGTGTTATTGCCTGCTGGATTCCAAAGCCCGGATCATTTTCTTTGTGCGCTTTATGATTGGCCTGTCCGCGGTACTGGCTCTTTATGCCTGTAAACAGCAGTGGTTCGGATATGCGGGATTCGAGTTGCGTTATATCGGGACGGGCGAGGGGTACCGATTGTTGTTCCAGGGTGGTTTGCTGCGAAAATTTTCCGTTTTTTCCGATCCCGCCGCTTCCGGGATCTGTTTTGCCGGTATTTCGATGCTCTGCATCATTTTGATTTTTCGCGGGCACAATAAAAAAGAAAGAGGCTGGCTCACGTTTGCTTTGCTGGCAAACCTACTCGGCTATAGTTATTCCGGTACCCGGACTGCAACACTGATGATTGTCGCCGGGATCCTGCTTTACTGCGTGTCGGCAATTTTCGAACGGCGCACGGTAAATTTTCTGCTTTGCGCCCTGGGTCTTTTCCTGCTGCTCATGTTTTTTCCTTATCAGAATGTGGTCACCAACCGGATCCGATCGACTTTCTCAGGCACCAATGACGCCTCGGCTTCTATCCGAGACTACGACCGGCATGAAGTGCAGCCTTATATTCAGGCCCATCCCATGGGCGGGGGCATATTTACCGTGGGTATGGAGGGTATGAAATACAACCAGGGTCACTATTTGGAATTTTTACAAGCCGACAGCGGGTATATGAAGACCCTTGGAGAGCAGGGGCCGATAGGCCTGGCGCTGCTGCTGTTTTTCTATTTTGTTGTGATGCGCGTGGGTTACCGAAGTTTTTACCGCGTGAAGGATCCGGAAATACGTACTTATTATATCGGTTTACTCGTTATGATGTTTACCTTGATGGTGGCGCAGTACTCGCAAATGGCGATCACCCAGTACCCGATCGTACTCTATTTTTACGCAACTATGGTTATTTTTATCAAACTGGCTGATTTCGATAAAAGCGTACAGCCGGCAAAAACTATACAAATCTGATATCATGCGTTATTTCTTTCTTGCATTCCTGTTTTTTACCCAGGTTTCCCTAGCTCAGAAACAACAAAGAGATTTCCGGCCCGATACCGTCCGGATCAGAGATATCCGGGAACGACTCATTCAGCTGGCCATGCAGGGACCCGATTATGAAATCATGGACCACAATGCGCAGGCAGCGACCTACAATATCCGGATAGCCAAATCTGCCTACCTAGGCCTTTTCAGCGCCCAAGGCAACATCAATGAATTTACGATCACCGGAACGCCCAGTTCCACCACTGGCGTGGCGATCCCATACTACTATCCGAAGTACAATTTCTCCCTGAATATTCCCTTTGATATTTTCACCCGCACTACCAACAATGTAAAAATTGCCAAGCAGAATTATTATGCGTTGACGGCAGCTAAAAATCAAAAATTCCGAGATATCAAAGCAGATGTCCTGACCAAATACGAAAACTATCTGCTTGCCAAACAACTCGTGGAACTGCAAGGAAAAGTAACGCAGTCTGAATATGCGACCCTCAAGCGCGCGGAAGGAGATTTTGGCGAAAACCTGATCAAACTCGATGACGTGGAAAGGGCCCAGAGACTCTATACCAATGAACAGGTGAAAAGTCTGACGCTACAAAAAGACCTAAACCTCTCAAAAATAGAACTGGAAAAAGTCATCGGCGTCAAGATCGAAGAAGTCGAAAAAGGATATAAGTAAAAAACCATTCGTTAAAATATCCACATTCCCCCTAGCCAAAGTACCAAAGCGTCGATTGAGGACGTTTAAGCCTTTTTTAGCTTTTATGGCAGCCCTGAAAAACGGTTAAAACGGGGCCAAATCCTGTCTTTTTGTACCTTTGGAAAGATTTTGGTATATTGTACAAGCTGGAACCAATAAACTATGAGGCTTTTTTACCTGATGCTCATTATGGTGTTCTTTTCGGCGGCCGGGTTAAAAGCCCAAAGCCGGGCTGGTGGCTTTCCAGACATCCCAAGCACGTCCACCGTTCGTTTTTACCCCAATCCAGCCAGTTCCTACATCACTTTTGAAGACATTTTGAAGAAGTACGATAAGAATTACAATATCCAGCTATTCAATTTTCTTGGGAAAAAAGTATATGAATTCAACCTCGGCGAACAAAAAAATATCGTCAACCTCTCTGACTTTTTCCGTGGTATCTATATCTTCCAGCTCCGGGATCCCACAGGTAAAATCGTAGAAAGCGGGAAGTTCCAGGTAAACAAATAAGGGGATGGATCGCTTCGAATGCCTGGTTTCGGGTCACCTGAACTTGGCTCTTTCGCAAAGGGGGATCCAGAAAATATACTCTTTCTAACAATCTACTAATCAGACACTTCCACGATTAAAAACTTCAAGTAATGGGTATTTTCTATACCCCAGGAGATGGGATGATCCGGACTTTGGGCCTGGTAGACGACCTGTCTTAATTTTTTTCCAGCGTCTTTGGCGGCGGCCTTGATCGTATCCAAAAACAGGGAAGGGGATACCAGGTTGGTGCAGGAAGAAGTAACCAAAAACCCTCCGGAGCGCAAAAGTTTCATCCCCCTTAGGTTGATCTCTTTGTATCCGCTGACGGCTTTGCCGATGTGTTCCCGGCTCTTGGTGAAGGCGGGGGGATCCAGCATAACCACATCGTATTTTTTGGATTCCCGGCTCCATTTCTTCAGCACATCAAAAGCATTGACGGCTTCAAATCGTACCCTGTCATCCAGGTTGTTGAGCTGGGCATTGCGCTTGGCCTGGGCCACCGCGTTTTCGGAGATATCCAGCCCCAAGACCGTCCGGGCGCCATAAAAGCCGGCATGGACTTCGAAACTGCCGGTATAGCAGAAGGCGCCCAGTACCTCGGCGTCCTGGACCAGGTGCTTCAGGGCCCGGCGATTGTCCTGCTGATCCAGAAAATATCCGGTTTTTTGACCGTTTTCCAGATCCACTTCAAAGCGCAACCCGTTTTCCTGGATGATGATTTTTGGGTCGAAAGGCTCGGATAGAAAGCCTTTTTGCTGGGTCAGTCCTTCGAGTTCTCTTACAGGTACATCGTTTCGTTCGTAGATTTTTCGAGTTTTAAACAGATTCTCCAGACTGGCAACGATCGCCGGTTTCCACCGGTCCATGCCCAGGGCGAGGGTCTGGATAACGAAAAATTCTCCGAATTTGTCGATGATCAGGGCGGGCAATCCATCGGATTCTCCAA
>JABDAN010000064.1:373-18318 GCA_013289175.1 Bacteroidota bacterium | reverse complement strand
CGGTATGACCCAGCTCTGTATAAAATGCACGGCCGCCGTCAAATTTGTGGTACCAGGCCATCGGGTGGTTGGCCCCGTTTTCACCGCCTTTGTAGGAAGTTTCATCAATTTTGATCAGGACCGTCACGTCGGGGCTCATTTCTTTGAAATTGTACCATTCGTCTTTTCTCACCCAACTATCAGGCATTCCCGCAGTCGCCGGAAAGTCCTTTCGGACGATGATCAGTTTGGCTTCCTGTTGCGCGGGGTGGGATTTAAAATAAGCGCCGACCAGCTTGTTATACCAGGGCCAGTTGTATTCGCAATCGGTGGCTGCATGGATGCCTACAAACCCACCACCATGTTCTATATATTCCTGAAATGCCTTCTCCTGTTCAGAACCCAAAACTTTCTGGGTGGTGTTCAAAAAAATCACCGCCGCGTATTGCTTTAAATTCTTTTTCGTAAACTGGAGGGAATCGGTCGTGGTATCTACCCTAAATCCGTTTTCCTGCCCCAGTTTCTCAATGGCAGCTATCCCGACCGGAATAGAGGCATGGTGATAACCATTGGTTTTTGAATAAATCAAAACGGCAGGTTTTTTAGCGGTCGGTCGGGCTGACCCGAATAAAAAAAACAGGGCTGGCAGCAGGGTGAGCAAATATATTTTCTTCTTCATTGATCAGGTATGCATTAAAGAATTACTGGGAAATGCTTTCCAGGCAGGATATCCTTCCCGGCAGGCCGATGTCCGCTAGAGGGCCTTAATCCGTATATTCCGGAACCAAACATCGTTTCCGTGGTCCTGGAGGTCAATGTGTCCTGATTTTGATTGAGCGAATCCGGGCATTTTTCCAAACTTACTGGCAGCCACCAGGTCTTTCCAGTTCTGATCCCAGAGAATCGTATAGACCACCTGTACGCCATTTAAATAAAGAGTCAGGTTACCATGGTCCAGTTTAATTTCTGCCTCATTCCATTCCCCCACGGGGTGCACGGGCTCGCTGGAAGAAGCGATTAAATCATACAGGTCTCCTGCGCGATGTTTATGAATTTTTCCGTCGGGATGTCCGTCATTGTCTAGGACCTGCATTTCTGGACCCGTCATATAGGGCTCACTATATTGTTTTGATTCTTGTACCAGAAACATGATCCCGCTGTTGCCGTTTTTAGATATTTTCCATTGTAGCTTCAGATCAAAATTTTCATATACCCCTTCCGTACAGATATCTCCGGTTTCACCTTTGAGTAAGGTAGCGGCGCGGTGCAAAGTCCCGTCTTCTATTTTCCATCCCTGCCCGAAGGTTGTTTTATTATAGGAATGCCAGCCCTGGGAAGTCTTCCCGTCAAACAATAATTTCCAGCCATCTTTTTTTTCCTGGTCCGAGAGCTGATTGATGTTCTGGGCATGAACAGAGAACAATCCCATTGCCAGGAAAAGGAATACGAATCCAGTTTTGTGTGCCATGTATTAGTCTTTTATAGAAAGTATGTAAGTAACCATTACTTTAACATCTGCTGGTGCCAGAGCAGGGTGGGGGGTCATGGGTGTGGTTCCCCATACGCCCGATCCTCCGGAGATAATTTTGTTCACCAGCCGGTCAATTGTCGAATCAGCTGCAGGCGAATATTTGGCGGCCACATCGCTGTAGGGTGGACCGATGGGCGAGCCAGCGGCATTTTTGTGTAGGCGATGACAGGTGGTGCAATCGCTGGCACCGATTAGTTCAAGTCCTTTGGAGTCTGCGGCAGCAACAGGCGCCGGCGCTACGGTTGCCGTATCGGATTTGGCTTCTTTGGAATTGCCTGAATTGCAAGCCAGTAAAGCGGCCGAACCCATTAACAAAAAGAGAATCGCTTTTTTCATTGTTCGTTAGTTGTTGTAAAAGAATAAATTTCGTGAAAAAATACCGGAAACGGACGTCTATTTTATTCCCAGCACAGATCGGTTGAAAGCCTCATCCGAGCCGGTCGCGGCAAAATCATCGAAGGCCTTTTCGGTTACCCGGATAATATGGTTTTTGATAAATTCCGATCCTTCTCTGGCGCCATCCTGCGGGTGTTTGATGCAACATTCCCATTCTAATACCGCCCATCCTGAAAAATCATATTGGGTGAGTTTGCTGAAAATAGATTTAAAATCCACCTGACCATCTCCAAGGGAACGAAAACGGCCTGCGCGATCGATCCACGGCTGGTATCCACCATATACCCCTTGTTTGCCTGTCGGATTGAATTCCGCGTCTTTTACATGGAATGCCCGGATACGCTGGTGGTAAAAATCTATATAAGTAAGATAATCCAGCTGCTGCAAAACAAAATGGGAGGGATCATACAGCAGGCACGCACGCGGGTGTTGATCCACCTCTTCGAGGAATCTTTCATAAGTGACCCCATCGTGCAGGTCTTCACCGGGATGGATTTCGTAACAGAGATCCACTCCGTTTTCATCAAAAACATCCAGGATGGGTTTCCATCTTTTTCCCAGCTCTTGGAAGCCTGTATCTACCAGGCCTGCAGGTCTTTGTGGCCAGGGATAAAAAGTTGGCCAGAGCAGGGCACCACTGAAACTCGCGTGGGCTGAAAGACCCAGATTTCTGGAAGCAAAGGCGGCATATTTTAGTTGCTGTACTGCCCAAGCCTGTCGCGATGCAGGATTTTTCCTGTATGCTTCCGGGGCAAAACCATCAAAGAGATCATCGTATGCCGGGTGAACTGCTACCAGCTGTCCCTGAAGATGGGTGGAAAGCTCCGTGATTTGGAGTCCGCAGGATTCCACGAGGCCTTTCACTTCCTGGGCGTAAGTTTTACTTTCTGCCGCTTTTTTAAGATCAATGCACCGGGCATCCCAACTGGGAATCTGTACGCCGATATAGCCCAGTGATTTGGCCCATTGGCAAATGGATTCCAGGGAATTAAACGGAGGTTCGTCGCTTAAGAACTGCGCTAAAAATATGCCGGGTCCTTTGATTGTTTTCATTTCTATTATTTGTCGGTTGACAAAGAAGGCCAGAGGTATGCGGTATGTTAAGGCAAGAAAATATCATTTCTTTCCAAAACCATATTCTCACATTTCCACCTGATGATCATACCATTTGTCTTTGGTTAAGGAAGATGCAACCACCCCATCAATAAAGGCCATTCCTCGAATTCCATCTTCGACTCCTGGGAAGTCCAGGCTCTCTGCCGAAGGTTGTGTGCCATCGATGCGCGCCGAAAGGGTCTGAGCAAAATTTCGGTAGATATTCCCAAATGCTTCCAGGTACCCTTCGGGATGTCCGCCGGGGGTGCGAAGATTGTGCGTGGCAAAGGAAGAAAGGGGTTCCTTATAGCCTACGCCCGCCCGGAAGATCTGGGTGGGTTGGTCCAGCCAACGCAGGATGAGGGAATTGGGTTCCTCCTGACGCCACTCCATTCCGCCTTTCTCGCCGTAGATGCGGATACGCAAAGCGTTTTCCTCTCCGGCAGCCACCTGGGAAGCCATCAATACACCCGCTGCGCCATTATCAAATTTCAGTAATACGTTGCCGTCGTCGTCCAGGGAACGTCCCTCCACCACGATATTTAGATCCGCACAGATTTTTGTTATTTTCAACCCACTGATGTATTCGGCCAGGTGCGCTGCATGGGTACCGATATCGCCCATGCATCCACTTTTTCCAGAACGTTTCGGATCTGTTCGCCAGGCAGCCTGGACATTGCCTTCCCGTTCCGTGAGTTTACTCAGCCACCCCTGCGGATATTCTACCCATATTTTTCTGATTTTTCCAAGGGCATTGTTTTTTATCATCTGCTTTGCCTGTTTAACCATCGGATATCCGGAATAGGTATGGGTCAAACACAGAATGAGTCCTGTTTCATTCACCTTCTTTTTTAATTGCCGGGCTTCATCAAGTGTAAAAGCAATCGGCTTTTCGATAACGACATGAAATCCTTTGTCCAGTGCCAGCATGGCGGGTGCAAAATGGGCGAAATTGGGTGTGACGATGGTGACGAAATCTATTTTTTTATCGGAGGGAAGTTTGCTTTCTTTCTCCATCATTTCTTCAAAATTGAGATAGGTTCGGTCAGGAGAAAGAAACAACATTTCACCCGACAGCCTTGCTACATCTTCGTGAATACTGAGTGCACCGGAAGTGACTTCGATCAGACCATCCATTTGAGCGGCAATCCGGTGAATGGCTCCGATGAACGCATCTTTTCCTCCGCCTACCATGCCCATTCTTAATTTTCTATGCATTTTTATAAGTTTTTTAATTGGCACTGGTCAACAAAAACGAGCCTTGTGCTTTTAAAAATGGCGCTTTATGCTTTATTATGCATATTTACGAAGGATGACCCATTTGTAAGCTTTTTTATTTCCTGAAATAAAAATTACATTTAGGGGTCTTTTGCGACAAATGTATTTCTGACGGTTCTAAAATAAAACGATTGCTATGCTCCCCAACGCCATTCCACGTAAACAGCTATTTACCGCCAGCTGCCTTGCCCTGCTGGTTACTTCCCTTTCTTTCGGTATCCGGGCCGGTATCCTGGGTAAACTAGGCACAGAATTCAACCTGAGTGGTTCTGAGCTGGGGACCATAGCTGCAACTGCCTTTTGGGGATTTCCCCTGGCCGTAGTCATCGGAGGATTTATTGTGGATGTCATTGGTATGAAAAGGCTGCTGGTTATGGCCTTTATCTTTCATTTGGCAGGTATTCTGCTGACAATTGCGGCCACAGGCTACTGGACCTTATTTATTTCCACCCTGCTCATCGGTATTGCCAATGGAACCGTGGAAGCCGCCTGCAATCCGCTGGTGGCCTCTCTTTTCACCGACAACAAGACAACCAAACTCAATCATTTCCATCTCTGGTTTCCAGGCGGAATTTTCATCGGCACCCTAATCGTTGTCGCCATGAATTATATGGCGGTCCACAACATAATTTTTAATCCGGCAACGGTCTGGCACTTTGAAGTGGCAATGATGTTGATACCTGCATTGATCTATGGTTATTTGTTCTCCAAATTAAAATTCCCGGTTACCGAACGGGTCGCAGCCGGTGTTTCAAATGCTACCATGTATAAATCCATTTTCAGCGGGCTGTTTCTGTTTATGATCCTATGTATGTTTGGGACAGCCATAACCGAATTATTCACTGGTCAGTGGATCGATGTACTGCTGAAAAACGTAACGGACAATGCCTTGTTGATCCTGACCTTGGAAACCGGGGTGATGGTGGTGGGCCGGGCATTTGCGGGACCCGTTGTCAGGCAGTTTTCTCCGCAGGGCGTTTTGCTGATGTCATCCATCCTTGCTTTTCTGGGACTTTACTTGCTGGGTCACTCTAGTGGCAATATGATCTTTTTCGGTGCCTTGGTTTTTGGCATGGGGGTTTGTTATTTCTGGCCGACCATGCTGGGATTTGTTTCGGAGAATTTGCCCAAAACAGGTGCAGTGGGTATGAATCTCATGGGGGGTGCGGGTATGTTCGCAGTGTCGATCTATATGATCATTATGGGCAAACATTATGATACCCTAGTTGCGAATCAGTTACCTGCAGGGGCAGATATCCTCTTATACAAACAAGCACCCGTTGGATCCGCTATGTCCAATGCGTTGTATGAAGCCAACAAAGCCGCTGGACCCGCCATTATCAATTTTACCATGATGATTCCGCTGGCCCTCATTGTGGCTTTCGGTTGTTTGAATCTATATATGCGCGGACGCAAAAAACCAGATCTCCTGGTGGCAGCCCCCGCTCGTCATTAAATTCGGTTGATACAATGATCATTTCGTAATTTCAACTTCTCATTCAGCGCATGAATACTCGCTCATCCAGGCGAAAACTTTTAAAAAATATGATTGCCGGTTCCGCTGTTCTTGCAACAGGTAGCCAATTGCTCTCATCCTATGTTCCTGTACCAAAATCTTCCGAATCGGTGAAACTCAAGGGAAATATCAATCACTCCGTATGCCGCTGGTGTTATGATTCCATTCCTTTTGAAGAATTCTGTGTAGCTGTAAAGAATTTGGGAATCCCGGCAATTGATTTGGTAGCTCCACCCGACTGGCCATTGCTTCAAAAATACGGACTATATAGTTCCATGTGTTATACCAATGGAACCATCAGCCTGACGGATGGATTTGCCGACACAAACTTTCATGCCAAACTCATTGCTCAGTTTCAGGAAGTAATACCCTTGATGGTAAAAGCGGGTTATAAGGATGTGATCTGCTTTAGCGGCAGCCGCCGGGGAATGGATGACGAAACCGGATTAAATAATTGTGTGAAGGGACTTCAGCAGATACTGCCCCTTGCCGAGAAAAATGGCATTACCATTCAAATGGAATTGCTGAACAGCAAGGTGAACCACAAAGATTATATGTGTGATCGTACGGCCTGGGGAGTAGCCCTTTGTAAAAAACTGGGTAGCCCCAATTTTAAATTACTTTATGATATCTATCATATGCAGATCGATGAGGGAGACGTTATCCGGACCATCCAGGACAACCACGAATACATCGGTCATTACCATACCGGTGGTGTTCCGGGAAGACATGAAATCGATGATTCTCAGGAGCTGTATTATCCGGCGATCATGAAAGCCATACTGACAACAGGTTTCAAAGGTTATGTAGCACAGGAATTCATGCCGGCTGAGAAAGATAAGATTGAATCCCTTCGTAAGGCAATTCTCATTTGTGATGTATAAAATAAAAATAAATACTAATCATGGCAGACAACGTTTATGACGCAATTGTTATCGGATCGGGAATCAGCGGAGGATGGGCAGCAAAAGAACTCTGCGAAAAGGGTCTGAAAACAATCATGCTGGAAAGAGGCAGGAATATCGAACACGTGAAAGACTATGTCAATGCGAATAAAGAAGCATGGGATTATCCCCATCATGGACGACGAACGCAGGAAATGATTAGTCAGTATCCAGTATTAAAAAGGGACTATCCGCTCAACGAATCAAATCTGGACTACTGGGTGAATGATCAGGAGAGTCCTTATACCGAAATCAAACGTTTTGACTGGTTTCGGGGATATCATGTCGGCGGTCGTTCCCTGATGTGGGGCCGTCAGAGTTACCGGTGGAGTGATCACGATTTTGAGGCCAATGCCCGCGATGGACATGGGGTAGACTGGCCTGTACGCTATAAAGAAATCGAGCCCTGGTATGACTATGCGGAAAAATTTGCGGGCATCAGCGGCAACCGGGACGGACTGGCGATTTTACCCGATGGCCAGTTCATGCCTCCCATGGATATGACCTGTGTTGAAAAGGATTTTTCTGACAAGCTGAAAGTGCAATTCAACGGTTCGCGTCACGCCATCATTGGCCGAACAGCCAATATTACCGAACCCCTTCCGGGCAGAAGCAATTGCCAATTCCGCAACAAATGCTGGCTGGGATGTCCCTTCGGAGCCTATTTCAGTACGCAGTCTTCGACCTATCCTGCTGCTATGAAAACCGGAAACCTGACCCTGAGACCCTGGGCCATCGTGACTAAAATTCTCTATGATAAGGACAAGAAAAGAGCCACCGGTGTAGAAGTGCTGGATGGGCAAACCAATAAAACCTACACTTACTACGCGAAGATCATTTTCCTGAATGCTTCAACCCTGAACAGTGCCTGGATTCTGATGAATTCGGCAAACGATATCTGGCCCGATGGTTTGGGAAGCAGCAGCGGGGAACTGGGACACAACATCATGGACCATCACTTGGGTGTGGGAGCGGGTGGGACCATAGAAGGTTATGACGACAAATATTACTTCGGCCGGAGGGCCAATGGAATTTATATTCCCCAGTTCCGCAACGTAGGAAACGATAAAAGGGATTATGTACGCAGTTTTGGATACCAGGGCGGTGGCAGCCGCGAAGGATACCTAAGAAGTGCCGAAGAAATTACCCTGGGTATTGATCTGAAAGAAGCATTGTCGGAACCTGGTCCCTGGAGTTTGCATATTGGAGGCTTCGGCGAAACACTGCCCTACCATGAAAATAAAATTACTTTGGATAAAACCAGAAAAGATAAATGGGGTTTGAATATTCTCGCTTTCGATGTGGAATACAAAGAAAACGAACGCTTGATGCGCAAGGACATGAAGCAGGATGCCATCGATATGCTGACGGCCGCGGGCGTCAAAAATGTACGCGGTTATGACGGAGATGGTACCCTCGGTCGCGGAATTCATGAAATGGGATCGGCCAGAATGGGTAAGGATCCCAAAACTTCGGTTCTAAATAAATACAACCAGATCTGGGATGCACCCAATGTATTTGTAACCGACGGATCGTTTATGGTTTCAGCCTCCTGTGTAAACCCATCCCTGTCTTATATGGCATTTACGGCTAGAGCAGCCGACCATGCGGTCAGTGAGTTGAAAAAACATAATTTGTAAATAGAGAAATAGAAGATTTCTAAAAGTTGAAGTTTCAGGATCTGTCGTGAGAGGCAATCCGTTTTTAAATATCAAAAATCTAGAACATGAATAGAAGAGAAGCACTTACATCCGTGGCGCTGCTGCTGGGTGGTACCTTGATCGGATCTGAAATGTTTTTATCCGGATGTACCAATGCAGACAAGAAGATTGGAACAGCCGGTATCAATTTTTCACCGGAAGACATTTCCTTTCTGGATGAAGTAGGGGACACCATCATCCCGGCTACGGATACACCTGGCGCCAAAGACGCAAAAATTGGTGATTTCATGCATACCATCGTGCGCGACTGTTATGAAAAAGAAAATCAGCAGATTTTTGTAGACGGCATGGTTAAGCTCAATGATGCCAGCATAAAAATGAATGGTAAATCTTTCCTGGAATCCAGTCCGGCAGAACGAAAAACTTTGCTCATCGCCCTGGATAAGGAACAAAAGGACTACACTGCCAATAAGAAACCCTCAGACCCCGCGCATTATTTCCGGATGATGAAGGAACTGACGATCTGGGGTTATTTTACTTCGGAACCCGGAGCAACCAAGGCCCTGCGATATGTGGCCGTTCCCGGACGGTACGAAGGATGCATTCCGTATAAAAAAGGCGACAAAGCCTGGGCTACTTAGGAGCCGGGATGCCGATGGCTTGGTATCGTTGCTTGAGCGCATTTAATGCCTGGGTTTGACTGTCGAACATTGACTGTTCCGTTTGACGATCCTGTGTATTTTTCTCCAGGTCAGCTTTATAATTTCTTATTTTCTTCTCGTAATCTGTTTGATTGTCCAATAGTTTGTCCATTTGTTTGTGGGCCTTGGCAAGGCCATCCTGATCGCCGGTGGCCAAACTGTTGATGAGTTTGGTCTGCTTGTCCTGACTGGTTTTGTTTTGAGCCAGATCGCTTTCGTAACTGCGGATTTTTTTTGCGAGGTCTCCTGAATCATTTTTCAAGCTGAGCATTTTAGATTTGGTTTTATCCAGCACTTTCTGTTGGGTTTGAATTTGTTTCATCATAGAGTAACGTTGGACCCGGTCTACGAGACTGTCCAGGTACACTAGTGCACTGCTGACCACCGCGCTGTCTTCCTCTGTGGCCGGAGCCAGGGTTAATCCTTTTTTTACTGGCAGCAGGCTGATGATGGTTACATCTTTTTCCGAGCGGTTCTTTTTGGTGATATTGAAATAGGCATCCGATAAGGCGGAGGTATTGGCTTGCAGGGGCACGTCGCGGAAAACGACAAAATCCTTGTAGTGTGCATCCTTGTATCCCTTCGATGACATATAGTCTTTTACGGCATCGGTGACCACGTCCTCATCAAAGGGAACCTGGATGGCGGCCACCGGATAATTGGTTTTCTGAAAAAGAATGTTGCTCTTATAGGACTGCGCATGCAAAATGTTCGTGCTCAACAAAAGGAGCAGGAAGTTAAAAAGAATTAATTTTCTCATATCTGTTTATGGGTTAAAATGGTTGTTTATCAAATGGTTTGTTCCCCGGCGAACAAAGGCCTGCATTTTCTACGAACTGTTAAAAATACAAGATTAAATAGAAAGGCCCAGGATCGTTGAAACAACGATCCTGGGCCTTTGAACGGCTTGGTACAAGAACGATTAAATAAATTTATCTGGTTGAACCATATCCCACATAACCCTGAGTAGCCTTGCATCCGCTTTTGCTGGTACTGTTGTAACTGGCGCAAGACGTAAACATGGCTGCCGCAACGGCGACGATGGCGATCATTAAAACTGTCTTTCTCATTTTCCTGGGTATTTTAAATTAATAATAAAGCCTGGTCTCCGGTCGATCTACCAGGAAGTTCAAAGGACGGATATTTATCAGTTAAGCTTATCACAAAAAGCTTAAACTTACACAGTCTTCAGAAATGGAGGGTACGTTTTATAGAAAGCTCGGAAAATCAGTCCGGCTTCCGCAATCAAAAGGAGTTGTTCGAAGGATCAATAGGGAATGAAGCAAAATAAAACAATATATTTTGAATATGCAATAGCCCCGTCGATTTAGATCGGGATGGAGAAGCGTTTGGGCCTGGGTTGCGGGTGAATTGGAGTGGATTTCCTCTTTAAACCAAGCGGCTTTATCCCTGGTTATAACGACTGGATAATGGGATTGAAAGACATTTTTAGGCGGCTGAAAGCGACAAAGTCGGTCATACCCCGGCGTCCGCCAACCACCAAGATCCAATTGCCAGCATTTGAATTCGATTTGGAACCATGAGGGACGGGTCTAGCTTTTTTTTTGAAAAGTATACGAGCCGACTACCCATGAAAAGCAAAACCTTCAAAATGAACCTGGCAGAACGTCCTGGAGCATAGAGATGTCTCCGGCTTTCTGATGAATGGGATATTGTTACCTTTGCAAAAGAATATATTGTATAACCCATAAAGATTCATGTTACAATTAACCAAACCGCTGGCGGTAATCGATCTCGAGACAACCGGAATCAACCTTTCAACAGACAGAATTGTAGAAATCGCCATCGTAAAACTGATGCCCGACGGGACCAAGAGTATAAAACATAAACTCATCAATCCCGAGATACCGATTCCCAAACAAGCCTCCGATATTCATGGGATTACCGACGACAAGGTAAAAGATGCTCAGACTTTCCGGCAAGCTGCCAACGAACTCAAGCAGTTTCTGGATTTCAGTGATTTGGCGGGTTACAACTCAAACCGCTTTGACATCCCCCTGCTCGTAGAAGAGTTTTTGCGGGTGGGTATTGAGATCGATATGAAGGGTCGCAAGTTGATCGATGTACAAAGGGTGTTCCACATGATGGAACAACGCACCCTGACGGCGGCCTACCGGTTTTACTGCGACAAATTGCATGACGGTGCCCACGGAGCCCAGGCTGATGCGGAAGCAACCTTGGAGATTCTGATGGCTCAGATCGAACGGTATCCTCAGTTGGGGGTTGATCCTGAGAGTATTGTAAAATTTACAGGGGATGACCAGCTGGTTGATTTCGCCCGCAGGTTTTCCTTGGAAAACGGCGTTGAAATCTTTAACTTCGGTAAGCATAAAGGTCGGCCGGTTTCTGATGTTTTAAAGGCAGAACCCCAGTATTACGACTGGATGATGAAGGGCGATTTTCCCATGCACACAAAACTAAAACTGACAGAAATTTTAAACCGCACCTTATTAAAAAAGGATAAAACGCCTACTTAACTGGAAAAGATCGCCATCATACCGACTTACAACGAAAAAGAAAACGTTGCCGGCATCATTGAAGCTATTTTTAATCTCAATCAAGGTTTTCACATTCTCATTATTGACGACAGCTCTCCCGATGGTACGGGTGATATCGTGCGTCAGCTTCAGCTAAACAATGAAGGCAGATTATTCCTGGAAGTGCGAAAAGGGAAATTGGGTCTGGGCACGGCCTATATCCATGGTTTTAAGTGGGCGGTGGACAACGGTTATGCGTTCATTTTTGAGATTGATGCAGATTTTTCCCATAATCCGGCTAACCTGGACAACCTCTACCATGCCTGTAAGTTTCAGGGAGCAGATCTGGCAGTCGGCAGCCGTTACGTAAAAGGCGGCGGATTCGTGAACTGGCCAAGAGAACGGATCTTCCTGTCAAAGGGAGCTTCCATATACACACGCCTGATAACCTGGATGCCGGTGAAAGATCCCACAGCCGGTTTTGTATGTTATAAAAAAGAAGTGCTTGAAACCATCAACCTGGACGAAATTCATTTTGCTGGTTATGCTTTCCAGATTGAAATGAAATTTGCAGCTTGGAAACTAGGATTCAAAATAAAAGAAGTGCCCATTATTTTCGAGGACCGCAAACTGGGGGTCTCCAAAATGAACAAGGGGATCGTAAAGGAAGGTATTTACGGCGTATTAAAGCTTCGCTGGAATGCCCTTTTTAAAAATTATCGCAAGCGGGTAAGAAAAACCTCTGATGCGGGTTCGTTAAATCAGTTCTCTCAGAATATGGTGGTCGAAAGAAAATAATCTTTCTTTGCCATCGCATGAAAAAAGCTTTCATCCAATTACATATTGCCGTTTTTCTTGCCGGATTCACAGGCGTTTTGGGCAGACTGATCACCCTCAGTGAGGCAGTACTGGTCTGGTATCGCATGCTTATCGCCTGTGTTGTCCTTTGGGCCCTGTTTGTTTTCACCAAACGAAAGACATCGAAGTCATCTCCTGCAATGTTTATTCAGGCTTCCGCTGTTGGAATCATCCTGGCTATTCATTGGGTTAGTTTTTATGCGGGTATAAAAATATCCAATGTCTCTACGGCCCTGGTCTGTTTGTCGTCCATGGGATTTTTCACGGCCATCCTGGAGCCAGTCATGCTCCGTCAGCCATTTGACCTGGTGGAACTATTGCTGGGTTTATTGGCTATTGCAGGTATCGCCCTGGTTTTTCACTTTGACCCGCACTACAAACTCGGAATCCTGGTCTCTCTTTTTTCCTCCCTGCTGGCCAGCATATTTCCTATTTTAAATCGGCGGATTTTACAAAAACTTGATCCGCAAACCGCAACCCGGTATCAGCTTTCGGGCGGATTTCTGTTTCTTTCCGCACTGTTACCGGTCTATGCGTATTTTTTCCCGATAAGCCGGTGGATTCCCTCCCGGGCGGATTGGGGGTGGCTGCTGATACTCGGAATTGTTTGCACGGTGTTGGGATATGAACTGTTCATGAAAGCCCTGCAGAAAATTCCGGCATTTACGGTCAATCTTTCCTATAACCTCGAGCCCATCTATGGGGTCGCTATGGCTTTCCTGATTTACCGGGAAGACCGGGAGGTGAGTACCGGTTTTTATTATGGATTCTTCCTCATCATAGCAGCGGTTGTTTTGCAAACCATCCGCCAAAAAAGGATGGCAGCCGTAAAAATCAGTTCCTGATTGGGTTTAGCCGCGGGAAGTTGTCTGGATACTTTTCTAGGCCGCTTTGGTACTTATGTAACGGACCAGACTCCGTTTGGCAACGGGCAACAGGGTTTCATCCAAAGGAAATTTCAGGCTTGTTTCAATAGCATACACCGCTGGATTGGCCAGTTCCGGATGACGGTACAGTAGTTCTGATTTGATATGCTCATAGGTATTGCTGAAACTTCGTTGCCAGGAATCAATGTATTCGGTACGCATGCTGCGATATTTCTCATCGTGCTTTTCAAAAAAACTGAGATAGTAACTGTAAACGCGTGTTGCATTGGCGCTTCCGTCGCAGAGCATAAAATAACCTTCCTTGGAATGAACGGGCATGATGCCCACGGGATGGATGGAGAGTTTGTCTTCTACAAATTCATAAATCTCCGTACCATTGGTAATCGCCGTTTTCATATGGGCTGTTGAATATTCGATGATGTCTTCCAGCTCCCGCATGAGCTCATCATCCTGTATCATTTGCTCATAGAGTACCTGTATTTTTTCCATCTGCACGCCGGTTAATTTTTTGGGAAATTGTTCCTGCAGGTATTTCTTGTTTTCGCGAAAGGCCACCAGGTTATTGTAGTGGAAAATGACGTCGGCCAGCTGGGGATAGAGTTTATTTTCCTGGAAATTGCGGTTGATTTCCTGAAGGTAGGCCAGTAAGGTATATTTTTTTAATTCGAAGTCGATATACCCATCGGCAAACCAGGTATCGGATAGTGTTTTCATCGTCTTTGGTTTAGTAAGTGATGGAATTTACAAAACTTCCCCTAAACACTAACGACAAGATTTGTGATTTGTTATGATGTCCAAATAGATGAAAAGTCAGCCCAGGAGGCCAGAAATGGGGTGGTAACAGAACCTGGAAGAGAATCGGTCAACCTTTCTCAGCCTTGAAAAGATTCCAGTTCTTTTCCCACAGCTGTGAGGAAACTGGCACCCACACTGCCATCGATGATGCGGTGGTCATAACTCATAGATAGGTACATCATGTGCCGGATACCGATGGAATCTCCTTGTTCGGTTTCAATAACAACCGGCCGTTTTTTAATGGCCCCTACGGCCAGAATCGCCACCTGGGGCTGGTTGATGATCGGCGTACCCATGAGACTCCCGAATACACCCACATTGGTAAGGGTAAAGCTACCGTCCTGGATGTCCTCGGGTTTGAGCTTATTGTTTCGGGCATTTTGAGCAAGCGTATTCACCTGACGGGCTAGGCCCACGCGGTTATAATTGTCTGCATTTTTAATAACGGGAACGATCAGACTTCCCGAAGGCAGGGCGGTAGCCATACCAATATTGATATCCCTTTTCAGGATGATTTTATCGCCCTGCAGGGAGGAGTTGATCAAGGGGAATTTCTTAATGCATTTAATAACCGCCTCGATAAACAAAGGGGTAAGCGTGAGTTTGGTCCCTTCTCTTTTTTCAAATTCTGCTTTTTCTTTTTCGCGCCAGAGAACCAAGTTGGTGACGTCAGCTTCTGTAAAACTGGTCACATGGGGACTGGTGGCCTTACTGCGAACCATGTGTTCGGCAATGAGTTTTCGCATTCGATCCATTTCCTGAATCTCGACATTGCCACTGATTAGGGGTGCTGTAGGTTCCGCCGCTGCTTTGCTTTCAGGTAAAACCTTATTGCCATTGGTTTTGCTCTCTGTCGCATAACCAAATACAGGTTCGGTGGCAGGACGCGGATGAAACCCGTTGCCTCCTTTTCTGCTGTCTACATAAGAAAGGATATCTTTTTTTGTTACGCGGCCTTCATTGCCGGAGCCTGGAATTTTCTCCAGCTCGCCTAAGGAAATGCCTTCATTGCTGGCGATGTTCAGGACCAAGGGGGAATAAAAACGGTTTTCCTGGATGCTTGCCGGCTGACGGCTGGCCCAGGACGGTTGTTCTTTTGTTTCTATGCGTTCAGGATAATTCGCGTTTGCCGGATGATCCGAACTAGGTGTTATCGTTGGTTCTACAGCCGTTTCCGTTTCTGCATGAACGGCCGTTTCAATTTTGGCGATGACGGCGCCGACGGGCACCACGGCCCCTTCGGAGAAAAGGATTTCCTTGAGGACCCCTTGTGCAATGGAGGGTACTTCACTATCCACTTTATCGGTGGCGATGTCCAGTAAGGACTCATCTTGTTGGATAAAGTCACCGGGTTGCTTGTTCCATTTGAGAATGGTGGCCTCCATGATGCTTTCACCCATTTTCGGCATTAACAAATCAACAATCGCCATGAGAGGATCTTTATATTCGCCCAAAAGTATTAATTAATTATTTAAGTCCTTCAACCGCCCTTGGCAGGGGGAGCCAAAATAAATCTTCTTAACAAGTTGAGCACATTTGCTCCTGCAAGTTCCGTATTTCGTTGTCTGTCAAAGCGAAGCCAAAGTTTTTGTGTAAGCATTTCCTGCGCATTTCCCGCGGCAATCCAGACCGTTCCCACCGGTTTTTCTTCGGTTCCACCCCCTGGTCCGAGTATGCCTGAAGTGGCCACTGCATAGTCGGTTCCCAATGCGCGGATCGCGCCGCTGACCATGGCACGAACGGTTTCTTCGCTGACAGCGCCCTGTTGGTCGAGTACCCTGGGATCAACACCCAATAAATTTTTTTTGACCTCATTATCATATGCGATGATCGAGCCCTTAAAATAAGCACTGGATCCGGGTACGCCGGTAATCAATGCCGCCACATAACCCCCAGTGCAACTTTCAGCCGTCGCCATGGTTTGCTTTTTACCGATCAGCAGTTTACCGATTGCTTGCTGCAGGGGGATGTCCTCATCGGTTACCAACCATTCGCTCACCCTTGCTTTTAAATCAGCAAACAGCTGATCTAGGCGGGACTCCCATGACCCGGCTTCCGATATGTTCAGCGTAAGCCGCAACCGAACCATCCCGTAGTTGGGGAGATAAGCCAACTTTATTTCCGGCGGCAGGGCCGATTCGAATTCCTCTATGTGATCGGCCAAAGTGGATTCTCCTACCCCCGCGGTGAGCAGTGTACGATGGGAAATAAAATGGGTCGAGAAACGGCTCTGCAAAAAAGGAATGACATCCTGGGTCATCATGCCTTTCATTTCATGCGGTACGCCGGGCATAGAAACAAAAATTTTACCTTCTTTCTCAAACAACATTCCGGGAGCCGTACCCCTTTTGTTTTGAATCACCCGGCAGGAAGCAGGAACTTCCGCCTGTTTCAGATTTCGCTCGATCAAAGGGCGGTTCAGTATTTTGGTAAAAATATTTTTCACATTCTCCAACGCTTCCTCGTTTACCACCAGAGGGGTGTGGAAGTATTCACATAAGACGGGTTTGGTGATATCATCCGCCGTCGGTCCCAGTCCGCCGGTAATCAGGATAATTTCTGCCCTGGCTGATTCTTCTTCGAGGGCCCGGAGGATATCCCTTCGCCCGTCTCCAATGGCCAGCCGTCGGCTGACCCAGAAACCCACTTGATTGAGCTGCTGCGCCATCCAGGCGCTGTTGGTATCAATCACTTGGCCAATCAGCAATTCATCTCCTATGGTTATGATGGAAATTCGATTCATGTGTTAATTACTGCTGGATAACGGATTTTGTTCGGAACTCAGGATTTTTCCGGAAAAAAAGAAATTAAAATATTTCTCATGGCTGCAGGCATAGAAGTTTTTTCAAAGTTCCCCATTTTTACAAAATACAAAACCACTTTTCCCAGGGTTAACAATTTTTTTTCAGCGTTGAAAACCTCATGTTCAAAAATAATTTTGTGATCTGTCGGCAATTCCCTCAAGATGGTCTTGATGGTAAGCAGATCATCATAATGGGCAGGTCTTAGAAATTTTGTTTGCATTTCAACTACGGGCATGATGATGCCGGTAGCTTCCAATTCCCGGTAGGTAAAACCCAGATTGCGGATGGATTCCGCACGCGCTACTTCAAAATATTGCGCATAGTTTCCATAATACACAACATTCATTTGGTCTGTTT
The DNA here is from genome assembly GCA_013289175.1 of Bacteroidota bacterium. Classification (GTDB taxonomy): domain Bacteria; phylum Bacteroidota; class Bacteroidia; order Chitinophagales; family Chitinophagaceae; genus Puia. The sequence goes on along the minus strand of JABDAN010000064.1, from coordinate 1,018 downwards.
CCGCATACCGGACGCGGATGTGGGTTTCTGTTACAAACATGGCACTTGTAATTCTTTTAATGCCCTACCCACGGGATTATTTTCCCATCATCCCATCCACACTCACCCGGCCGGGACCTACGATCATAATGGTAAAGACGTTGACCAGGTAAATGGCTCCAAGTTCAAAATTCTTCAAGGGTTGGCCATGATGATAAATAAAAACGGCTATCGACAAATTAAAGACGATGATAAATGCAACAATGCGCGTAAACAATCCCAATACCAGGAGCATAGAGCAGAACAATTCTGCCAGTATCACCAGGACCAGCGAATTGCGGTGGCCGATACGAAAAGGATCGTAAAAACTACCGGAAAGTTCCGAAAAGTTAGAAATTTTCGGTAGGCCGTGACCAATCAGCAACATCAGCCCGGAAACAACCCTTTGTACCAACAATGCAAAATTGAATGCACCATCGGAATAAGCGGTCGACAGTAATTTTCTCATCTCGATTTATTTCATTCAAAAGTAAAGGATTTGACGATTTCCCCATCGTGATCTAAAGAAATGTTAATCATGTCAGTTATCCACAAGCTGTTTGGAACAATCTTTGGTATTAGGGGAAATAAATCGAGATGAGAAAATTACTGTCGACCGCTTATTCC
>JABDAN010000064.1:0-363 GCA_013289175.1 Bacteroidota bacterium | reverse complement strand
ATACCCGGATGAAAAGAGCGATTCTTCCATTCTTTTTGGTTTTAGGTTTTTTTTTCCCAGGCACAGCAGACTTTCTGGCTGACGGATCCACAGGCTACTTATAAGCAGGCGCAGGAATATTACGAGAAACAGTATTACAGTCTGGCCTATCCGATTTTTAAGCAGCTGGAACAGGATGAGGCCTCCCGGCCGCAGCTCTATGAGACCTTTGGATATGAAAACATTCACTATTATAACCTGGTATGTTCCCTTAACCAGGACGACAGTACAGCGGTAGGTCCCGCCAATGTATTCATAGAAAGAGACAACAACGCCGCCCGCGACCAGATGTTAAGCTACTATCTCGCGGAATATCAATTCCGT
>JABDAN010000063.1 GCA_013289175.1 Bacteroidota bacterium | reverse complement strand
TATTGGCAATATTGGTCACCTGGATAAAAAACCGCAGGTTACTCCGCAGTGTACAGGGTTCTTCGCATCTTCTTATTATAATGTTCAATTATTTCTCTTCGATTTAGAATCAGTTCTAATTAAGTTTTTATACAAACCTTAAATCAGTCAGAATTATTTGTAGGTGTATTTTATGTAACTGCCGTTGCTAGCAGATCCCAAAGAGATGCGGCCTTTGATATCTGTCGTCCAGATAAATGAAGGTAAGGAAGCGTCATACGTCAGGTTTTTCGACAGGAAATCGATGCTACAGGTGAAGATCATGAATGCGCCCAGGCTTTTGGACAGGTTTTCGCTATAATATGGATTTTCATAATTGGTATTGATCGTCATCCCATACGAATAGGAAAGTGCCCAAGCTGAACCATTCAGATAGTAGTCAGAAAAATGACTAAAGTTGCCGTTCACGATGAAAATACTGTCAAGCCGGCTATAGTCTGCATCACCCTGCTGATAAGTACGTATTGCCACGCCATTGGTGAAATAATCATAGTGCGCGCCCTTTGGTGTATAACCGATTGCGGAAACGGAAGTCATCGAATCCAGTACTAGCTTGTTTTCTCCATCATAGGTTAACGTATGTACTTCGGTTATATCGTTGATATAAATACTTTTCCTGGCTATTAAGTTATATCCGATAGGCTGCCAGGCAGACGAACCAAAAGTAAAATAGAAACTACCGGAATCAACGGTCTGACCGGGAGGGGTACCGCCCAAATCTAGAAAGGATATGCTAAGAATTCGGTTGCTGATGTCAAATCGGAATGTGTCTTTATTCAGATTCGGGTTGCCCGGTGTATAGATGGTAAAAGAGGTAACACTGTCTGTGATGTCCGGTGCAGGATTCGGATCCGGCGAGGAGGATTTGTTGCAACTGCAGGCTAGCAAGCCGGTAACAACCAGAATATCAAGTTTTTTCATGTAGGAGGGTTTGTGATTTGAAAATACTCTTTTTTGTCAAGAAACGTTTAGGATTTATTTTACCTGTTTAAGTTGCTGTAGGCATAATTTCTTGGTTTGGCCATTGATAATCTTGGAATGGTACTTTAAAGCAATTTTTATATCTTAGAATACAATCATGGCGATGAAAAAATTGATTACGGGACTTTTGCTGCTTTCCTTCTTTATCCAAAGCGGGTGTTCAAAATCAAGTTCACCCGATCCATTGACCCACGATTCTTCTTACGTGGATCTGCTGAGTTCAGTCAGTTTCTATGGCCCAAACGATAAGTTTTTAATGGATTCATTCAACTATAACCAAACAGGGATGACAGCGAACTTACTGTTATTTGGTTCAAGCCTGAATTCGCCGTTAGAGACCTATTCATTTCAAATCGACAGCATAAACAAGAGAATTCTTTCCTTCGATTATTCGATACTGGCAAACAGCGCCAATCAGTCTACCAAATTCAATATTTCCTACAACCCGCAGGGAATAGTATCTGACATGGTACCTGAATCGGGAGGATCCATGGCGGCCCAGGACTTTCAAGTAAATTTTACCTATAACGGGGATAAAGTGATGAACAATCCTTTTGGGGTAACTACTGGTCTGATGGATACGCTTATATATGATCAAGGCAATTTAATTCACCGGCAGCACTATGGTAGTAACGCTGGAACCCATGTAAGCATACCAACCACGGAAGATTATTATCGGTCTAATTATCCGAATCCTTTTTACAATGCGGCCTTGGTCAATTCAGCTGCACTGTTTATGAAGATACCAGCCGATAATGCGGGACGGGAATTTGATTACCTCGCCGACGTAAGCTCCAAATATTTGCCTGACAGTGTGTATTCTCTCTTAGGAGATAATCTGTTTAAAATAGAGTGGGGTATGCATTATTATACCTGGAGTACTGATGCAGTAGGAAGAGTGACCGGCGGTAATTTGGTGATGCAAGATTCAGTAAGGGATGGTATGACTGGGATGTCATTTCCAATCACGCTTCAATATAAATTTGTATTCGCTTATAAAAAACAGTTGATTGTAAAATGATCACGGACTAGAGTTTGCTATTCTGCCAGCGGGTCTTGGCTGAGTCTGAAAGAAAGTTTTCCTCTCCCATAAACAAAAATGCCCCTCTCTCGGATTGGACTACAGAAAGTCATATGCCTGGAGCGGAGACCCAACAACACCCACCCAACAATAGGACGACTATAATTTATCAGCTGGATCTCCATTTTCCGCCGCCTGATTAATAGCATATAAAAAATAGACGCAAAAATCCCGATAGCGAGAAGCGGTGGTTATCTGTCCTAAACCTTTCTTGAAACCTGAAGATGCAATGATCTACTGTAGTCTTCGAACACAGTTGTCAAAGAAGTGGGGTGAATTCGGCGTTTATGAAACCAAAAACGAATATTCAAAAGGTCTGAATTAGATCAAATGATAGATGGGGAGCGTCGCTGCTGGAAAAACAAAAGAAAAAATACCTTGTGTTTACCAGTTAAAATAGATAATTTCAGATTCAAAACGACTGTATGAGACAGTTGAAAATCGCTATCTACTTTTTGATTATTTCCATATTCATATTCTGTAACAAGGACAGTCATTCCCCTCCGCCGAAGCCAAAACAACCAGATGTGTATTTAACCGGATATTCTAGTTATGGGACGACTATTCTGGGATCTGTCTATTGGAAAAATGATGTTTTGATTCCTTTATCCGGAGGACAATTTGCTACAGGTATAGCTTTCATGAATACGGATGTTTATGTATGTGGTAATGCGGGCTATTTGATTACTGGGCCCGGAGGTGGTTATGCTACACAAGCTGTCTACTGGAAAAATGGCCAGATAGTCAATTTGGGAAACCCGCCTTCCTATGCAAGAGCGATTGTTATTTCAGGATCCGATATTTATATTGCGGGCATTGCAAATGTTGACAGTATATATAGCGCTGTCTATTGGAAAAATGGTACGCTCATTAGCCTCGCAAATGTTCCATATTCGGTGGCCAATGCAATTGCTGTTTCAGGAAGTGATGTTTATGTCGCTGGTAATATTGGCAGTAATGGCTTTCAAGCAGTCTACTGGAAAAATGGAACACAGATATCACTCGAAAATGCCATTCCTTCTCAAGCCAATGGGATCGCGATTTCTGGATCTGATGTTTATGTGGCCGGATTGGTGACGACCGGGGCTGGGACAGAAGCAGCCGTTTATTGGAAAAATGGAGTTCGCACAAATCTCAATTCTTTATCAACCGATACGATGATTACCAATACATATGCTTCAGCCATTGCCGTATCAGGAACAAATGTATATGTGACGGGTTTCATGAATAATGTTCATGAGTTATATTGGAAAAACGGCGTGCAGTCACCTGTCAACAATCCAAATACTTCCGCCAATATGACCAACAACATCAATGGGATTGTACTTAGTGATACTAACGTTTATATTTCTTTGAATATTAGCGCGTATTCGAGAAATGATACGATAGTAAATGTTGGAAACGGTTACGCAACCAACATCGCGGTATTACCCTAAAAACCACTACTCTGCCATTAGCCGGTTTTTAAAAGACGGTAGTTATCCAGTAAATAATTCCTGAACCGCTGAAAGAGTTCTTCTATGATTTCAATGGGAGGTAGTGATTTTTTAACGATGAATGCTCTTAAATGCACTCTTTTGTAGACTGATCCAAAATGAGCAGTATTGCCGAATGCTTCAGAAAGCTTGATCGCCACCTACGGACTGAATTTGCCGTCGAAGGAACTCCTGTAGCATCCATAACAGGAAAGACCGCTTCCTAAGAATACAAATGCCTTACATCTTTGAAGGGTTTTCACTTGTGAATCTCGATTTTCTAGAGGTATAATAATTTGGTTGCAAAGAAAGATCCGAGTTTAAAGAAATTTACAAGGAATCAAATTAGCTTTACCGTAAAGAATCAATTCAGTGGTTTTGATCCGTTATTTATTTTTAGTTTTATGTGTTACGCTATCGGTATTTTCTTCCCGTGGACAGACTCGATTACTCGCGGACATCATTGCGATTCATATTTTCAAACTCCCAGTCTTTTCCTGGTGACAAGGTGATCGCTCAAGATATTAGCACACACTCCACGAAGCGGATAAGGGGAATTTGCAACCGTTGCTAACAATCGCCCGTTGGTAACAGCACAAATATTAACACACAGAAAAAATATGTGAAACCCAAACAGCCGGAAAAAATTAGGGAATCCAACAATGTCAGGGATGGGAATAAAAAATTTAACAAGTAGACAAGTGAAACAGGGAGTACTAAAATTTGTAAGTAACGGACATTGGCATAAAGAATGTGTAAAAATATAAAATTAATTCTACGGGCGGAGAAATTGTCAGAATAGATTGTGGATGTATCGAATTGCGGAGTAATTTTAGTTTAACAATTGAAACTAAGAGATTCCGTTAAAATACGGGGGATTGTCCTGTGTTTTCACGGGTGTATTTAAACTTTATTTTACGGATTTATTTAAGATTATCTGATAGCGTTGCTCAAAATAGTGTTGATATTCAATGGGATAAATAATTTTTGAAGGTTCGAGGCAATTGCTAATACGAACGAAGTCTAAATAATTTGGTCTCATTATTTTTACGAAATAAAAATTCAAGCATCAATTATATATACAGGAAAACATTTAGCCGGCAATTTTTATTTCGAGAAAATAAAAAAAGTTAGTTTAATTGGAATTTAAATCAGATATATTTGTCGTCTGCTAAGTCCCGACTTAATTGCTCAGAAAATTTAATTGGATAATTTTTTGGTTATTGATTTATCTATGGTTATTGGTTTGTAATACCCGTTAATTTTAGTCCTTGTTTCTATAATGGTTGAGGTTGTGTAGTTTTCTTTAGTCAAAGATTTGGGCTTCTCCCTTCAAAATCTTTGCCTTCCGACCATTAAAAAAACTGGAGTAAGCGAAGGGAATTTTATTTTTGATCAGACTTAATAATATTAAAAATCATTTTTGGAGCATGTTTGCGGAGGATTGATGTGTTTTTCTTGCCACGGTTTCAAATATCTGTTTTCGTTTTTAGGAGAAACTGTTTCTAATTGATGCTTTAGGTTTTTTAGGCTGCATTTCTTACGCTCTAGATCAGTCTTCCCGCTGCTTTTTTATCGTTTTCCGTTGACTCGCTTTCTTAGGAACCTCATTTTATCGGAAATATGGGAGCCGATTACACCAAAAGCTATTCGCAAGTTCCTGAATCGAACGGATTATCTGGTAGTACGGATAGTTCGGATCGTGGCATGGTCCAGGCAAATGCGATGAATTCCGGTTCAATAGAAATCACTTCCCTTTCACTGCCCAGGGGTGGAGGTGCTATCAGGGGAATTGACGAGAAATTCCAGGTCAATGCGGCCACCGGAACTTTTTCATTTGGCATCCCTATTCCCATGAGCCCATCCAGGAATGGTTTTGTTCCGGCCATCGGTTTAAGTTATGATTCTGGCAGTGGCAACAGTCCTTTTGGTTTGGGTTGGGATTTGGGCGTTTCTTCCATTGTAAGGAAAACGGAACAGAAATTACCGGAATACAGAGATGAGGAGGAATCCGATACTTTCGTTTTATCCGGTTCTGAAGACCTTGTTCCTGTTTTGGAAAAACTGGTGAGCGGTGAATGGCAAAGATCCGTTAAACCTGTGACCGAAAACGGTATCAATTACTGGGTGCGTGCTTACAGACCGCGAATTGAAGGGCTGTTTGCCCGGATTGAAAAATGGCAGGTACAAGAAACCAGAGAAACCCATTGGAGAACGGTCACAAGAAATAATACCCACGCCTACTACGGACTTACCGATGAAAGCCGGATCAGTGACCCCCTGGATAGTACCCGGGTTTTTGAATGGATGCTGTGCAGGACGCACGATGATAAAGGGAATTTGGCTATCAATTTCTTTAAGAAGGAGGACTTCCAGGGGATTGATAAAATGCTGAACGAAGAACACCGGATCGGGAACTGCACGCAGACCTATTTGAAGAAAGTAGTCTATGGTAACCGGACACCTTATTATCTCGGGGATGCTGTCCCTGTCGAAACCGAATTCCTGTTCAAGGTTATATTTGATTTTGGAGAACATGATACTGCCGTAAACATTCCCATTGATATTGATGTTGAAAAAAATGTATGGACCTGCAGAAAAGATTCATTTTCTGTCTATCGTTCCGGTTTTGAAATAAGAACCTACCGTAGATGTACCCGGGTTTTATTTTTTCATTGTTTCGACACCACGGAACTGCCCCATTCCCCCTATCTGGTAAAATCCCTGCAATTGTTCTATGATGATGACCTGCAGTTAACCGGTCTGGGTAGCACCGTCCAGGGTTTCTCTTTTTTGGTGAGGGCAAGACAAAATGGACATCTCTGGGATGCCAATTCAAATTTTTACAGCACTAAGTATCTACCGGAAACCGGGGTGAATTACCAACAGCACGAATGGAACACGGAGATGCAGGTTGTCAGCCCCGAAAATCTGTCACAGGCGCCGGCAGGGCTTGCCGACAAAAAATATTTATGGGTTGATTTATTCAGTGAAGGTATTTCTGGAATATTGACGGAGCAGGCAGGCGAACTGTTTTACAAATCAAATCTGGGGGGAGGGAATTTCTCCAGAGCGTTGCCGGTTGCTCCAAAACCATCCTTTAGCGGAATCACCACAGGAATGCTTTCCATCGAGGAGCTCGAAGGAAACGGGGTAAAATACCTGGTGCAGAGGCAAACGGAACCCAGGGGTTTTTTCAAAATCACAGATGACAAGCTATGGGAACCGATGAAGAGTTTTTCCTACCTTCCCAACGTTGACTTACGTGATCCCAATTTGCGGCCCATTGACCTGAACGGGGATGGGATGGCTGACCTCCTGATCACGGAAGATAACCAGTTCCGCTGGTACCCCGCCCGTGGGGAAATGGGTTTTGATGTTTCACAAACCGTAGCCAGAGAAATCGACGAGGAAAGCGGTCCTGCCATTGTTTTTGCCGACCGGGATTTATCCATTTTTCTTGCAGACATGTCCGGGGATGGGTTGGCGGATATCGTGAGGATCCGGAATGGAGAGATCTGTTATTGGCCAAATCTGGGCTACGGGAAATTCGGGGCAAAGGTCGGGATGGACAATGCACCTTTTTTTGATCACCCCGATTCATTCAATCCCGCTTTTTTACGACTGGCCGATATTGACGGTTCCGGAACAACCGATGTGATTTATTTGGGCAAAAACGATTTCAGGGTTTGGATGAATCTGGATGGAAATCAATGGGCACCCGGGCCACAAATAATAAACGAGTTTCCACCCGTAGATAATCTCTCTGCGGTGGATGTATTGGATTTCCTGGGATCGGGAACGGCCTGTATTGTTTATTCTTCTCCGCTTTCAAACCAGCCATTGCGATATATCGATCTGATGGGCAGTAAAAAACCCGGTCTTCTTATCGGGTATCAGAACAATTGCGGCAAAGAAGTTTCTATTTCCTATAAACCCTCCACTTATTATTATCTAAAGGATAAACTCGCCGGAAACAATTGGATAACAAAACTTCCTTTTCCGGTTCACTGTGTTTCCTGTGTCCGCACCCAGGATTTGGTAAGGCAAACCATTTACAGCAATTCCTTTTCTTACCGTCACGGTTATTTCGACCACTACGAAAAAGAATTCAGGGGATTTGCCAGGGTGGAACAGGTCGACACAGAGGATTTCGAACAATTTAAATTAAATGATGCAAAAAATGTAGTGGAAGAAGATTTGCATCAGCCGCCGGTAAGAACCGTATCCTGGTTTCATACCGGTGCCCTGATCAGGAACGAAAAGATTCTTCACCAGTGTGAAAGGGAATACTTTCAGAACAATTTATTTACGGAATATAGTATACCCGAACCCCTGATCCCTGAAGGCCTTTCCGCCGGTGAACTCAGGGAGGCCCTGAGGGCCTGCAAGGGATTGCTGCTGCGAAACGAAGTTTATGGGCAGGATGATTCCCCTCAGGCCGAGTTTCCTTATACGGCCTCTCAAACTTCGGCCGAGATCAGGCTGATTCAGCCCAGGTCATCCAATAAATATGCCTCCTTTCTGGTGATCCCTTCCGAATCCATATCCTATGCTTATGAAAGAAATCCTGCCGACCCAAGGATTTCCCAGGCCTTTGTCCTGGACTCCGATGAACTGGGTAATGCAACGAAATCAGCTTCCATTATTTACCCGCGGGTTGCCCGACCGCTGGGAGAAAATGCCGTGCCGGACCAGGTATGGACCGACCAGAACAAATTGCATATCGGATACGGGGAAGCACTATTCACCAATGATGTTTTGCAGGATTCGGTATATCGGCTGCGTGTGGGATATGAATCCAAACTGTATGAAGTCTTCGGTTTAATCCAACCCGGCAGTTTCTTTTTTCGAAAGTCAGATATAACGGCTGGTATTCAACAAATCAATGCCGACCCGGCAAAAGAAATTCTTTATGAAGTGGATTTTGACGGATCCCTTCAAAAGAGATTGTCCTCGCACAGGCGGCAATATTTCATGAAAGACGATTTGTCAGGGCCGCTCCCTTTGGGCCAGTTATCCTTATTGGGCATTCCGGAAAAAAGTTATTCCCTCGCCTTTACGCAAAACCTGGTCAAAAAATATTATGGCGATAAGGTGACCGACCAGATGCTGACGGATGCTAAATACGTACACAGCGAGGGCGACCAAGACTGGTGGACCCAGTCGGGTGATTATGTTTATCCTGCCAATCCACAAGCTGTATTTTACATGCCTGTCGGGACACGCGATGTACTGGGAAATGAAAACCTGGTAACGCTGGATGCCTATGTTTTGCTGGTCAGCAAGACCACCGATGCCATCGGTAATTTTTCCACAGCGGTAAATGATTACCGGACATTATCGCCGGTCCTGATCACGGATCCCAACCTGAACAGGGGTGCGGTCCAAACCGATGAGCTCGGGCTGGTCATAAAATCCGCCGTGATGGGAAAAGAGGGTTCAAGTGACGGAGATACCCTGGATGATCCCACGACTAAGATGGAGTATGATCTTTTTAACTGGGCGAATAACAACCAACCCAATTATGTTCATACGCTCGCACGGGAGTTACATGGACCTTCCAACACCCGCTGGCAGGAAAGTTATCTGTATACCGATGGCGGAGGAAAAGTGATCATGTCCAAAACGCAGGCTGAACCCGGTGAAGCCAGTGTGTGGAATCCTGTCACCAAACAGGAGGACCGGGTACAGGCCAACCCGCGCTGGGTGGGCAGCGGAAGGACGATTTACAATAATAAAGGCAATCCGGTAAAAAAATATGAACCTTATTTCAGTGCGGGGTTCAATTATGAAAGCGAACAGGCACTCGTGGAAACAGGAATGACAGCCATTCTCTTTTACGACCCAGTGGGCAGGAATATAAAAACCCAGTATCCGAACACCACTTTTTCAAAAATCGAATTTGATGCGTGGCTTTTCAAAGCCTACGATCTAAACGATACCGTTAAAGACAGCCAGTGGTATGTGAACCGCGGAAGTCCTGATCCTCTGGGTCCCGAGCCCTCAGACCCGCAAACAAGGGCAGCCTGGTTGGCCGCCCAGCATTATGGAACTCCGGGCATTGCCCATTCTGATTCCAGAGGCAAGACCACCTATTCTGTCTCCGATTATGGCGGTGGAAAAACGACCAGCGTTTATATGGTCACTGACCTGGCCGGAAGATATTCCCTGGTATATGACCAGCTCAACAGAAATATTTCTGCACTATATACCAATATGCTCGGTGAGTCAATCTACGAGAAAACTGCCGAGAAGGGGGAACGCTGGCTTTTTAAAGATACACTGGGAAGAATGGCCAGAATCTGGGACAACAACCTGCGGGAACTGTATCCCACCTATGACAATCTTCAGCGTCCGGTCAGCAAATTTGTAAAAGAAGGCGCGACAGAGACATTATTCGAACACTTCGTTTACGGGGACTCTTTTTCCAGTGCCGATGCCATAACAAAGAATATCAAAGGGAGGCCCTACCAGATATATGACCAGGCCGGGGTAATCACCATAACCAATGCGGACTTCAAAGGGAATACTCTCGGGGTTGAACGCAAACTCGCTTTGCAATATTCCCAGGTGACCAGCTGGAACCCGCTGGACGGTCTGAACGATATAGCGGCGATTGAAACAGCTGCCGCCCCTTTACTGGAAACAGAATCTTTTATCAGTTCGACCGTACTGGATGCATTAGACAGACCGGTTACCCTGACCCTTCCCGACAATTCCGTTATCAGACCTGAGTATAATGAAGGAAATTATCTGGGTTCCCTGGACATCAATATCAGGGGACAGGGCAGCTTCACGAATTTCCTCGCCAGTCAGGATTACGATGCCAAGGGGCAAAGACTGTATGCCAAATACGGCAATGGCACCATAACCAATTATTATTATGATCCCCAAACTTTCAAGCTGGTCAATCTGGTAACCCGGCTGATGGATTCGGATACCCCTGCGCAGAGCATCCAGGATATCACCTTCACCTTTGATCCGATAGGTAATGTCACCCAAATCCGGGACGATGCCCAGCAGACCCATTTTTTTAAAAATGCGGCGGTATACCCGGAAAACAAATTTGTTTACGATTCGGTTAACCAACTCCTGAGCGCAACTGGCCGTGAACACGCCGGGCTGGGCAGCGATACACAGCGCAACAACCAGGACCAACCCTTCGTCCAGCCGGTACCGTTTGAAAACGATGCAGTAGCGGTTCGGAATTATTCTGAACAATATATATATGATGACTGCGGGAATATCAAGAGCCTGAAACATATCGCTACTAACGCCAGCTGGACCCAGAATTATCAATACGAATATGAGGTTGACGGGACTAATGCCAGCAACCGGTTAAAAGCAACCAGCCTTCCCGGTGATGGGAACGGAGTTTTTTCCGCTACCTATACGCACGACTTGCATGGTAACATGACATCGATGCCGCATCTACCCGCTGCAAACAGTATGAGCTGGAATTTCCTGGATCAGCTCAGTGAAGTGGATCTGGGGGGAGGAGGGACAGCATACTATGTATACGGAGCGGACGGAAACCGCGTACGGAAAATTATTGAAAGGCAGGGCGGGTTAAAAACTGAACGAATATATCTCGGCGCTCTGGAAATTTACCGCGAAACACAGAGCAAGGATGAGCCTAACCTGGAGCGCTATACGCTGCATGTCGCCGACTCTACAGGGCGCATTGCCCAGGTGGATACCAAAACAATTGACCAGAACAATAAGGATAAACTGAACCTGTTAAATGAAGACAATATTCGCTACCAGTACAGCAACCACCTGGATTCTGCCCTGCTGGAAACAGATGATCAGGCGAATATTATTTCTTACGAAGAATACCATCCTTACGGGACTTCCTCATACCGGATTTCTAGTCCGGCCAATGATATTAGCCTGAAGCGATACCGGTTCACCTGCAAAGAGCGGGATGATGAAACGGGATTTTATTATTTCGGGGCAAGATATTATGCGAACTGGCTGGCCAGATGGACGAGCAGCGATCCGGCAAATTTTACTGACGGGATAAATCTGTTCAGTTACTGCAGGAACAACCCGGTCAGTCTGGCTGATCCCGATGGGCAGGATTCTTCGGCCAGATCCTTTAAGTTGAAATCAGACAATCCGCGTGACTTAAAGGCTGAGGTCCTGAATCTGGGTTATCGGTGGTCAAGTGGTAAAAAAGACCAGGATGGTAATCTGATTTACGATAACCCGCTGCCAAGAAATACCAAGTCAGGATGGCATTTTGGAACCTTTGACCCCGATCATATTCCCGATAACGATCCCCTGCAGATCCTGGGTGGGCCCGCATTAGGAACCGGTGGTCAGGGAACAGGCCAGAAAGGTCAGGGGCAGGGTGATGATGAAAAAAAAGCGAAGGCAAAGACCGGCGACGATCCGGATGGCGGACAAACAGGTGGCGGCGGATCTGGAACGGATACGAGTGGGGGAACGGATAGTGGGGCAGGAAAGGATGGCGGCACGGGAACGCAGACAGGGGGAACCGGAACAAATCAGGGTGGTAATGGATCAGGGTCCGGTGAATCCGGAACAGAGCCTGGTGACGGAGGGACGGATGCTGGAGATGGAAAGGAATCCGGCAGCGGAGGAACCGGTGCCGGCCAGGGTAAAACACCGGGGACCGGATCCACATCAGGGTCCGGACAGGGCGGTGCAGGAGGAACAGGATCGGGAGCAGGTCAGGGTGCCGACGGATCAGGGGGCGGAAGCGGAACGGGAAGCGGAAGCGGCGGTGGTAGTGGATCCACATCAGGAAGCGGAAATAGCGGAGGCGGTGGTGGAGGTGGAGATGGATTTCTGAGCTGGCTTCCAGATATAGTGCAGGATATTATTCTTGTCGTGGCTGTGGTGGCCCTAGTTTTTATTGCTGTCGCCGTGATCGGTATAGCCGTTACGTTTGTTTCTACTGTGTGGGCATCGGGTTTTACCGCAGCCGGGTTATATACGGCCACTCAACTGGCCGCAGCTGAAGCCACACCGCTAATCGCCGGTTTCTTGGGGATTGGCGCAGTCGGGTCGGCCAGCGGGTTGGTTGGGGAAGCAGAAGCCGCTCCCGGCGTGTATGATCTGGAGATGGCTGAAGGAAGATATATCGGTCAATCAGTAAATATTTTCCGGCGTATTGGTCAGCATTTTGGGTTAGGCGGAAAACTGAGCGGCCTGACGCGGACGAACTCAAGATTTTACTATATGCCCGGGTCAACTAAATTAGAAAGGGAAGTATACGAGCAATATTTAATCGATAAAGCGAACATCAATAAATTACTAAATATTGTAAATCCCATGGGTGGAAGAAGAGCCTTGTATGAAAGCCTCAAAAATGCCGTAATCAATAAATTTAATTTACCCCTGTAATGATACCAGACAAAATAGAATTATCCCCCGACGGCGAATTACTGGTGTACAAAAAAGGCTACACCGAATCCTTCGTTCAGGAAACCATGCGGAAACGGAATTTACGTGGACTCAGGATATTCGCTGTCCTGGAGGAAGACAAACTGGAGGACCTGGACTTTCTGAAAAATTACCCCTTTCTGCAGGCATTGGATATTACCAGTGGGACGGATTATCATTTCGATTTTTTGAATTTCCTGACGGAGTTGAGAGAACTTTCCATCAACGTGCAAGGCGAAAGTAAGATAGACCTGGGTCGGCTGGAGAAACTGGAATCTCTTAGTATCAACTGGCGCAGGAACATACAGGGGATCGGGAACTGCAAAAAGTTGAATAAGATTTTTTTAGTTGAATACAAAGCAGTGGACTTGTCTGTTTTGTCCGGTTTGGAATCTCTGCAGCAATTTTCAATAAAAACGGGGAATTTAAAAAGACTGGATGGTTTGGGAGGAAATAAATCATTGGACGAAATTCTCTTGGGTAATTGCAGGTCCCTGGAGTCGATAAAAGAAATAAACGGCCTTCAGAAACTAAAAACCCTGCGGATTGAAAGATGCACGAGGATCGATGATTACGAAAATCTAACGGATCTGCCCGCCCTGGAAACTCTTTCCCTCGTCGACTGCAAAGACATAAAGTCCATAAGGTTCATCCGCCAATTCCCGGCTCTCCGCAAACTGGTATTACTGGGTAACACCAATATTGTGGACGGAGATTTATTGCCGGCAAAAGACATCAAAGAAGTTTTTCATATGCACAGGAGTCATTATAATATCAAGATTGTGAATAAGAACTATCAGGAGCTGATAAAGAAAAATCTTGGCAGATAAAAATTCATGAAATAAAAAACCATAACTATGGCAACAAAGAAGAGCCAAGAAGAAATAAAATACAAGGTCAGCGGCCATGTCTTTAACTCCAACGGAGAACTCATAACAGGGCAGGAGGTGCTGGGTGCTGATGTCGACCTGCGAGGGGCGGCTATTTATAAAACAGTGCCGAGTGTAGCGCAGCTTAAGGCTAATGAGGGCTTCGATCTGCTGGGAACCGCTACAACCGATGACAACGGCTACTATGAGATTCTTTTTACAGCAGAGATGTACCAGCGCAACGAGATCGGCCTGGCAGATGTCATCGTCTTTGCTACCGATGGCGATAAGATCACGGCCAGGTCCAGGCTAGCCAGCGAAGGTAACTACAACAATAATGAATTGACTAATTGGGATATCCGTCTGGCGGATTCCACTAAACGGGGCTTGAGCGAATACGAAAAGTTGATGAAGGTGATCGGTCCTTTTGTGAAACAAAGCGTCCTGGAGCTTTATCAGCTCGGGCCTTCAGCTGACCAGATTGCCTTTCTGGCCACCGAAACCATTCAGGATCCGGAGCATACCAGATTGGCAGTGCAAGCTGATGTCCTTAAGAACGATTGCGTCCAGCAAAACACAACGGTCAAGTCCACCTTTATAACAAAAGACATAGAATTCTTTAGCGAATTGTTCTATGGCATCGGAAGACAAGCCATCGCGCTCGACTGGCCTTCACTCGTGACGGAAACTCAAAATGAGTTGAAAACGGCTATCGATGCTTCCATAGCGCAGAATATCATCGGACCCCAGGAGGATATTGCTGTAGATGCTTTTATCACCGTAGCGATGCGGGTAGCCCTGGAAAAATCAGCTACTGCCCCTGAAACTGCTCCTTTTTACGAGGTCATTGCCCACAGCCTGAAGGATCCTTCCCTGCAAAAGACTTTTGTGCAAACCTATATGCAATTTAACGGCACGCCGGCTAATTTCTGGAGTAACCTGGCTCAACAACCCGGTTTCACGCCGGAGCTGATCGGGTCCCTGCAACTGACCAACCAGTTGAGTATTTTGACAAGCCAGCATACCGCATTGATTGGTGAACTCCAGGCAACCCGTACGATCAGCGACCCATCGGATTTGCTTTCGCTTTCAACCCAGGACTGGACAGCGATTATCCAAAAAGTAGGGGTGCCGGCTTCCGTACCGGGTGCTACTCCGGAAGAAAAAGCCAGCAATTATATCAGCGGGATGCAAAACTTACTTAATGCTTCCTATCCGACACAAAGGATCGCCCTTATGGTCACTGGCAACCAAGTCCCCATTAAGGATAGTTCTGTAAAAACTGCGGTGTCCGCTTTTTTTAAAGCCGCACAGGGTTTTGATATGGGTTCTTCCCGAATCACCGACCCCAATTTTGATAAGATTTTAAAAAATGCTGCCGGCAACCAGTACAATTTGGCGCAACAGCAACTCCTGCTCATGCAGCGGATATTCCAGGTCAGTCCCACACCGGATGTGATGACGGTGTTGCTGTCCAAAGGATATACCTCAGCCAGTCATATTTCCTCCGTTTCCCAAAACCTGTTTATCAGCAGGGAGGCCTCAAGTCTGGGTGGTGAGGATGTCGCCATATCTGTTTATAACCGGGCGCGGCACCAGTCGATGCGAGCCCATCATATCATCCTCAAGACGATGGACACCCAGGATCGGGCAACGCCTTCCAAAATAATTACTACCCAGCAGCAACAGACAATCAGTAATTACCTCGCTAATTTAAACAGCTCAAATTGATATGGAAAACTGGACCAGCTTATTTGCATCCCCTGCGGATTGCGCCTGCGACGACTGCAGCAGCATTTTCAGCCCTGCCGCCTATCTAGTAGACATCATGCAATATCTGGACAATGCCCCTTCCAACGGTGCGGGTAGTAAGTCGGTCTTGCAGGTTCTGTTTGAACGCCGGCCGGATATCGGTAACCTCTTGCTGACCTGCGAGAATACCAATACCGAGATTCCTTATATCGACCTGGTTAATGAGGTCATGGAATATTATATCGTGTATACGACTACCGGAGGGCAGATCGTCAGTGATGTTCATGCCGCGACGGCCGATCCGAATCTGTCTGCCATAGGGGTGGCTGCGGGAACACCGACCGTCACCGGCAGTGTCGTCAATGGCAATAACCAGATTAGTTTTACGGTCAGCGCCTCAACGATAAGCGCCATTAATTTCGGTGTGGGTGATATTATCATCCTGGATAGTGTGGCCTATACCATCAGCGCTGTACCGGCAATATCCGGTAGCTCGGCTAGTATCACGATCACCCTTGACCGCAATTATGGAGGAGTTACCAATGCTTCCCTGCCTTCCTCATCGATTCAAATTTTCCTTGCCAGCGGAGATACGGGTAATGCCAGTGCTCAGGAGTTGCTGGCAGAACCACAATATACCTTGCTGGATGCTTACAAGAAAATATATGCCAGCGTCTATCCGTTTAATCTTCCCTATCATCAGCCACTGGACGTCATTCGCAGTTATCTGCAGTTCCTGAAGACGAGCAGGGCAAACCTTCTGGACAGCTTTGGCCAATATTATTCAGCGCCTAATACGTTAACCCAGATACCGGCAACTGCAATGGACGCCGAGTGGCTGCAGCTGAGTCTGATGGAATATGAGATCCTAACGGCCATGGATTTTGCCGGGGTGGCAGCCTCGCCAGAACCCAGTGTGGAAGCGTATTTTGGCAGTCCCAGTCCATCTTATACCGGCAACGGAATCGCCGTCAACGATCTGTTGCAACGTACCGGCTTGCAATATACCGATCTGATCGCCCTTCTGGAAACGAAATTCATTAACCCGGGCCAGGAAGCTTACAATGTACTGCAAAACCTGCTCGGCCAAACCAGCCTTAGCGGAAAGACCCTGTACAATGAATTGAAGTCAAACACCTGGACATCCGATATGGTGTTTACCGGAGTACTCGGTATCGAGGGCATCACCAATGCCGGTTTTACCCAATGGCTGGCAGATCATTTCACGGGTTTCCAGCAGGTGGTAACCTTATATGAATCGACATCGCAGTGTGATATCGGCGACACCTATTTACATTCCATAGGATGCATTTATGATACCACTTTTGTCGACAGCCCCATGAGTCCTGCACCGGACAGTTATATTACCGCAGTTTTCCTGTCCAGACTCCATCGTTTCATCCGCCTTTGGCGTAAAACAGGATGGGCCGTCCATGAATTTGACAATATGATTACCGCACTGGGAGAAACCGACATCAGCCCGGACTTAATCCATAAGCTTTCACTGGTTACCAAAGTGAATGCGGTTCTGAATCTTCCGTTGCTTCAACTGGCCTGTCTCTGGGGAGATATCGACACCTATGGTGACAACGCGGTGGATACGCAGGGAGTTTCTCTATACGCACAACTGTTTTTGAAGAACAGCGGTAATTTCGTTAGCGGTGGTGTACTCCAGCAAAGCATTTTTGCCCCGGATCCGCTGGACCAGCTTCTCCCACCCAATACAAATCCTGCCTATTCCTTCGGTGGCAATCTCCCTCAAATTCTCGCGGCATTAAATCTCTCACCGGACGATTTTCAAAATATAATGGAGAGCTCGGGTATAAATCCATCCGATCAAATCACGGTCAGAGGGTTGAGCGCCATTTACCGTTACACCCTGCTGGCCGGCACTCTCGGAATCCAGATCGCAGATCTCTGCACACTGGAAGAGTTATTTCATCCAGCCTTTGGATCAGCCGTTGCGGTCAGTGCAGCCAATGCAGGGAATGGTTTATCCGTCATCCTGATTAGTACCAATGTTGCCTCTGTTGTCAGCGGTGCCGTACAAAACGGCAACCCGCAACTTACTCTTACTGTCAGCGCCTCAACCATAAGCGCTGTTAACTTCAGGGCCGGCGATATGATCATCTTAAATGGGTTAAAATACCGTATTGCTGCGCCATTGCCGGTGATTTCAGGTACCACGTCCAGCATCATTGTCAACCTGGAAAGAAACTACGAGGGACCAACCAATGCGAACTTGGCTGCTTCAGTGATCCAGATCTTTCAGCCGGATATTTCAGTCACCCTCGATTTTGTTCAAAAGGTCCAAAAAGTCCAGCAAACGGATTTCAGCGCCGTGGAACTGGATTATATACTTTCCGGTAATTATAAGGGCATTGACAATATTGCCCTTTCTCAGGACACTATACTAGGAACCCTGCAGAACCTGAGGGCCGGCTTACTGAAAATCGAAAGCGATAACCCGCAGAGCGACCTGAATACGATGACCCCGGGTTTGTTGGATCAAAAATTACAGTTGCTATGCAGCAAGGCGATTGCAGACCAGTTCCTGCTTATGCTCGAAAGTACCATCGCACCGGTCCTGTCAGTCATTGTACCAGACCAGGGTTTTGCGATCAGCTCGCTGCCCGCTTCGTCTCAGACAAAATATGCTTACCTGACCAGTCTAGCCTTTACGCCAGTCAGCGGTCTGTTTCAGACAGGAGAAACCGTCAAGGATGGCAACGGCTCTACCGCGACGATCAGCAGTATTTCTGGAAATAATCTCCTGCTGTCCGGATTTACGCCAGCCGCTGGTAATCTGGTTATGACCGGAACCATCACCGGAAGTATTTCCACAGCACAGGCTACGGCGAACAGCTTTACCCAGTCTTTCAGACTGACTGGTTTTATGACTGACGCAGAACATTCAGCCATCAGTGGATCTGCCGGATTTAATGCGGCGGTAGGAAATTTATACCAGCAATCACTGGCTTCCTTAAACCAGGATTATTTATCTACTGCGCAGGTTTTGGACAATTCATTCGCACTTCCGCAAACCCTTGCCCCCAAATATTCATATACCCAGGTCGGTACGGTCTGGTACCTTCAATGCCGCGGGATCATGACCGATGATGAATACGCGCAGTTGGTTACGCAGGGCAATGCTCAATTCCAGGCTGGAGTAAAAACCATCTATACCTATCCTTATAATTTTTTAAA
>JABDAN010000062.1 GCA_013289175.1 Bacteroidota bacterium | reverse complement strand
TGATGATCGCAGATCCACCCAAGTCCGGCAGTGCCAAGTAATTGATGGTTTGTTCCCGGCAAAATTTTTCGACCGCCTCCCGAGCACCCTTGTAGGCTTCGTTGTTAAAATCATGAACAAAAATATATCCTCCTTTTGCCAGGCGGGGATAGAAAAACAACAACCCCTGGTAAATCGGTTCAAATAAATCGGCGTCCAGGCTGACGAATACAAAAACGTCTTCGATACCCCTGGCGGATTCCGGGAAAAATCCTTTTACCGGAATGCATTGCTGAGGCAATGGCATCTGACTTAAAACCGATTCCAGCGAAGTGTTGGAGAAATCCTGTTCTGCCAGGGAAAATTTTTTTGATTTTTCCTCGTCAATATCTCTTTTGTCGAATCCCTGGAAGGTATCAAAAAGATAAAGCTTTTTATCTGGAAAATATTGGTTGATGTACTTTGCAAACTTCCCTTTATAAACTCCCAGCTCAGCCACATTTCCCACCAATCCCTTTTTTTGGATTTCATAACTGGCCAATTCCAAGGTGGCCAACCGGATATAGTCAAAATAGTTTTTTGTCTATTCTCCGTTGGCGGCGAAGGTATTCAAGAGAGTCACTCACAAAAACATGGTTTTTAAAAAGCAGATTTCCAAACAGAAAGTTGGTCGCTTTACCCATTACTTTAATTAGTCCCATAGTAGAATCCTTTCATATTATTCAGCCCATCTCTTTTTGAACCCGTAAGGACAATGCCTGCAGCCGCTGCGGCAGCAATATCCCCTGGAAAGGAGATAAAATTCTGTAAAAACCCTGTATTCCCCTTCATTATAATAGTGAATTCCTTCCACCAGGTCGCCTCCCAAACCCGGGAAAGGATAGTCTTTCACTTTGGCGACCAGTCTATTGATTTCCATCAGGCAATCACGGCATAGGCACTGATAAAATGTGTTCAGCAGAAAGGATTTCGTTTCATTGCTCAATGCCACCTGAGAACATTGGCAGGCTTTGATATCTGCTGCCTGGCATAGGAATTCCTTTTTACATCGTGGACATATTTTTTGTTTCCCTTCCATGTTATTGGTATCCTTTTGCCTGCAGCGTAAATAATTCGGCATATTTCCCGCCGAGGCGGATCAATTCCGCGTGAGTTCCACTTTCCTGGAGCTCTCCCAGGTGCAAAACTAGAATCCGGTCTGCCATCCGGACGGTCGAAAACCGGTGTGAAATCAGGACAGCTGTTTTTCCCCTTGTCAGGGCCGCAAAACGCTGGAATACCTCATATTCTGCCCTTGCATCGAGCGCTGAAGTTGGCTCGTCCAAAATCAACACCTGGGCCTGTCGCATATAGGCACGGGCCAAAGCCACTTTCTGCCACTCCCCACCTGATAATTCCATACCCTCCTGGAAACGCTTTCCCAACATTTGATCATAACCAGCCGGTAATCTACTCACCAAATCTGCGGCTAGACTTTGTTCTGCCGCCGACACAATCAAGGAAGCATCATCCTTTTGCAGGATATTACCAACGGCGATATTGTCAGCAACCCGCATCTGATAGCGGATATAGTCCTGAAAAATAATTCCAATATTCTGCCGGAGACTCACCAGGTCATAGAGACGAAGATCCACCCCGTCCAGCAAGATCCTGCCTTCCGTCGGCTCATAAAGTCTGGCCAGTAATTTGACCAGGGTGGTTTTTCCCGCTCCGTTCTCTCCCACCAAGGCGATTTTTTCGCCGGCATTCAAAGTAAAATTCAAGTGTCTGGCCGCCCATTTATCCGCATGCTGATAACGGAATCCGACGCCTTGAAATTCAAATCCTATCCGGATGGAATTGGGAAAGGGAACGGGGTTTTTCGATGCTTGGATGGCGGGTGTGATTTCAAAAAATTCAAAGAAATCACTGAGATATATGGCACCCTGGGATACAGCCGTGAAACGGGTGAGTACGGATTCCATCAGAGACTTGAGCTGTCGAAAGGATCCGGCCAGAAAAGTAAGTTTCCCAATGCTGATGTGTCCAGAAATGGTTTCCAGAATGATGTATACATAAGCACCGTAATAACCCAGGCTTCCCAGCAAGGTAAATCCAGTTCCCCACAAAGAGCGGTTGATGGAAATACGACGGTTGCTCTTGTAAAATTTATTGGCCAGCACTTCAAATTTCTCAATGATGAAATCCGAGAGATCGAAAATTTTTACTTCCTTGGCAGTTTCATCGCTTGCCCCAAGAAAGCGGAGATAGTCCAGTTCGCGCCGTTCGGGGGTCTGCCGCCGGCTCAGTGCATAGGTCTGGTCGTTGAAATAGGATTCTCCTACAAAAGAGGGAAGGATGGTAATAAATAATAACACGATCAGCCAGGGATTAAAAAATATCAGACCTGCAGCCAGAAAACCCATCGTAATCAGGTCCTGAACCTGACTGAGCACCTGCGAAAGTAAAATCGTTCTGCCCGTGGTCTGCTGTCGCGCCCGTTCGAGCTTGTCATAAAAAACGGGGTCTTCAAACTGCTCCAGATCCAGGATAGCCGCATGTTTCATAATGCGAACGGAGCTGAGTTTGCCGAACAAATCCCCCAGCAGGCTATCGAGCAGGGAAATACTCCTTCCCAGGGCATCGTTGAAGAGTGCCAGTAAAAACTCGATACCGATCAGCACCCAAACCGGATGGATAGAGGAATGACCATGATCCCGGTTGAGCAAGATCACTTCATCAATGATGAGTTTGCCGATATATAAAAAGGAAACCGGTATGGCAGATCTTACCAACCTCAGACCAACATTCAAACCTGTCATCCAAGGACTCGATGCCCAGACCAGCTTAAAAAATGCGGGCAGGTTTTTTAGCGCCCGGAGCCTTTCCTTCCAGCCAGGCTTTTGATTTACGACCATTTTAATTGTATTACAAGGTACGTTTTCTAACTGAACGCTACAGCGAAGCCAATAGGTCGTTACAAAAAGCCCCCACCAAGGATCTATCGGTATGAGTTCGTTTTAAAACCCAAAACTTATAGATATGAAGCGTTACATAAACAATACCAAAACAGATAAAATCTTGGGAAGTTCATTCAACCTGTAAATTTCTCTCTATAAAAAATCTGCCGCCCTTTCTATAAATCGCCGTCAAGACGTAAAAACAGGCGACTGGCTGAAAACGGTTTCACCGCGAAGCATAGCCTTAATATTCTTTATCCCCGGACCTATTTCGTTTTATTAACATGAGAGGCAACATTTCTTTTAATATTGAACCATCGAATAACAATCTGGTACCTTGCCTTGAAACAATATTTTTCTCAAGATCTCCTTTTAATATCTTAATTATTGTGTCGGCAAATTCAAATGACGTATCTGCAATAAAAAAGGTTTCAAATACTTTATGCGGCAGGCCGGATATTCCCGTTGATGTAGAAACAACCTGTCGATCACTAAAAAGCGATTCAATTGATTTTATATTTACACCACTACCAAAATGCACGGGATTAATAATAATATCAACAGATGAGATAAACTCATCAACAGTCTTCGGATTTGGGATAACAGTTATATTTTCATGTGCTTTTAAAAAATTCATGATCTCTGTGGATGGATTGGATCCAACCAGAAGCACAGTAAAATTTGGTATTTGGCTTTTTATTATGGGTAAAACACTTGTTACAAACCAAATGATTCCAGCTATATTATTGGGCGCATATAAGTTACCGAAGTAACCGACATTATACTGCGCTCCGCTATTACCTTTTGCAGAACCAAAAGAATTTTCTTTATCTATTAAAAATGGAGGAAGCCACTGGCCGTATTTATATCCTTTATTGGTATAATACTCCAAATCGACCAGCGAAATATTAAAGAAAGTATCGACTCCGAAAATTATTTTTTCCTCATAGGATTTTAAATGCAAGAGTGCCAAAAATATGGAAACCTTATTCCTAGCTTTATTTTCCAACAAAGATTGGCCATGCATATATTTGTGCTCCACATTGTGTAGCCTAATTGACATAGGCAATTTTAAATCCCTTTCAAACATAAGACCCGTCAATCCACAATATATGCCATCAAGAAAAATTAAAGAGGGCGAAAAATCAACCACTTGTTTTAAAATCGCTTGATACTTTGCTCTGCCTATGATCCTCGCCCCAACAAGAGAAGGATATCTAACCAGACTTAAAATCCTTCTGAAATCTCGCCGTATGGGCAAAAGGACTAAATGTTCCACTGAATCCCTGACAACCGAAATGTCAGTCTCTGATACTGATTCATTTTTTTTTAAGCCGTACCAAGACAATAAAAATACTTTAACACCCATTTTCTTAAATGCCTTAATTCTATTCCAAACGTCTATTCTGCCACCGTGATAAGGCGGGTATGGAAATTCCTCGACTATTAAAAATATTCTTGTCTCCGGTTCCATTTATATTTGAGTAAATTGCTAAAATAAATATATTTGATTGCGTGCGCTTTATTGAAGCTAAATATTTTGTGAATTGTAGTCCTCGCCAATAAATTTGGTAAATTAATTTTGAAGTGATCAAATACAGGGTGCTTAAATATTTTGGACCATTTTAAATCGACCAAATAAGTACTTTTTAATGAGGATCGAGCCAGTTTTGAGATATAGGAAAAATTCACTCTTTCTTTAAGAATTATATGGACAATATTTAGTGAAGGACAAATACCAATTTTGTAGTTCATGTGTATTGCATAAAAATCAAGATCAATATCTTCCCCAGAAGACAAGTCAGAACCCTTTCTACCTTCTATATAATTGTCGACCATTAAATGTGTAGAATAGTAACTCTGTATTAGTTCTTTTCTAACACACATCCCGGCTCCAATAGGAAAAAGGTTATTGTAATATTCAGACTGATTCATAACAAGTTTGGTTCCCGCATGCCTGCGAATTGCTAACATCTCTTCAAATTGAAAAAACCATTTTTCGGGCATATGTTTATACTCCGGATAAATATTTCCACCTATTATCCCAATTGATTTGTCTTTCAATACTTCATTTGCAATTTTTAGATAATTTTTGTCCAATACATTGTCATCGTCAACAAAAACAATTATATCGCCTTTTGATGTTTCTGTTGCTTTGCCCCGTGCGGCCGTCAAACCTGGCTCGGGCTCTTTTACAACCAGAACTTTGTCATTTTTAAGAAATGATAAGTCAGATACAGGAGTAGCACTATTATTATCAACAATTATCAGCTCAAAATCTTCCGATAGAAAATCCTGATTCAAAATTGAGGTTACGGTTCTTTCTAGAACCTCAATTTTTGGATTATAAGTACAAATGCAAACGCTAATCATATTACTCATTTGTAAATCCGGCGAAAATCATCCAGTTTTTTATGTTTTCCCAAGATTCTTCAAAATTGACTAATGGTACGAAATCAGGAAAAATCTGATTCTTGAATTCTACATCCGTAGAAACGATGGTCAAATATATTGAGTCAGCATCCGAAAGTTGTGACGTTTTAGGAAGCACTTTTGTTTCTGTCTTTTTGATGGTCGAAAATTTGTTGGTACCTAGGAATCTTACAAGCGATCTTAAATAGGATCCAGTTTTCCGGCCCCAGACTAATTTTCTATATATGTTTCCAACCTTAGGAAAGGAAATTTTCGTCAGTATATCACTTTTAATTGAAGTGGGGTATGCTGGAATTATGTCACTTAAAACCGGCCTCACATTCAATTGACGAGCCATCGTGTCTATAAGCCGTGACCACTTTATGTGACTAAATTCAGCCAAATGATGAAATTTTAATCCTTTAACGAAGGCTGATTTCAATAAAAATATAATATAAGCTGCCGCATTTTTAACATCCGTAATATTTGAGTATCCATCCACTCCTTCCACGGCAACCACTTGCCCAAAAAGTAAACGGTCTATTAAAGCTCCTGTCCAACTGCCAGAACCTGCACCCCAGACATTTCCCAATCGAACAATAGCAATATCATTGGCCGGAAATGTTCTATTAATCAAATTTTCCATTTCTAATTTCGCCTCAATATAAGCGTAATCCCTCCTGTCACTCAATAAATCCAGTTCTATTTTCTTATCCATGCCAAATCCAAAAACCGCCTGAGTACTTATGTGTATGAGTTTTGTTTTAGGCTGGACGATTTTTTTCAATGTTGCTAGAATAGCCCTATTGGCTTTCGGAAAAGAATGTTGGATATTCGTTGTTGGGTAGGCCAAATTAACAACTACATCAAAATTTACACTTTTATCAATGGTCGATTCCTTTAAAATTTGCACTTTCCTATCTCCCAGTAGAAAATCACCATTGTCCCTGGTAATTGCGTATATATCAACAAGTGGCTCCCTTTCAAGTTGAGTAATCAATTCCATTCCAACAAAGCCCGCTGCTCCAAGTATTGCTATTTTTTTTGTTTCCATTTTACAATTAATCTTTAGATATTCTTTCTAAAATATTTGAAAGATTTATAAAACGAGCAGCGTCAAAAATTGAATTCTCAGAAGGGTAAAACATATTTTTAAACTGCAAAGCGAAGCAATCCATTAAATCACCGTATTTTATATTTGAATAAATCATCGTTGAATCATATTTTGTTCCGAGTCGGATATAGTTGGCAAGACCTACTGGAATATCCAAATAACCATTGCTTCCGGTAATTCTTATTTTGTTTGCCAAAAGTATTTTTCGGCTAAACTTGACCCTAAAATCGAATTCCTGATCTGCACTATTTAGCAACATAGAGGCAGAAATTTCGTGAGATGGCTCCTGTTTATTCTTTTTTATTTCAACCTTGGATATATTTAAAGGGGAAACATCTAAACCAGCCATAAATAAGGCCATATCAATAGTATGAGAACCCGTATCGAACAATACACCTCCAAATGGATCCTTATATACGTATCCTGACTTTGTCTGCCAGGAGAACCGGCCGCCTTCGTAAACTTCTATTGAAAGAATTTCTCCCAGCAATTTGCTCCTAATAATATCTCTTGCCAGTATCACAGACGGGAAAAGTCTTCGAAAATGAGCTACATATAATTTAGCCTGAGATGATTCGGCGAGATTTACCAGATAACCCGCATCGGCACCAGTACCTACAAAGGGCTTTTCGCAAATAATTATTTTGTTTTTGGACATCGATTCCTCGATAAGCGAACGATGGGTAGATGGAGGTGTGGCTATTATTATTATGTCACAACTACTTAAAAGATCAGTTTTTGACGTGTAAGTCGAATTGAGTTGTTTTGCAACCAAAATGGCCTGCGTTTCATCCAGATCAAAGACTGCTTTTACTTTTATGTCCGAAAACATAGGAAGCACCTTAACATAATTGTTTTGGGTTACGGCTCCACAACCAATAATTCCTAAGTTTTTTGCCATCAGATAGCCTGTTTGAATAAAGTTTCGTAATCAATTCTCTGAAATGTTTCCAGTTTGCCACCTACTGTTGCATTTTGAATTTTTACAGCATTGTTTTCAAGCGTGGATTTAGCTAAAATATAGGCCAATTCCATTCTGTCGACATTTGGATCGTGCCACCGATATCCTTTGCCGAAGTAGTTAGGGTGAATATGATTTACGTCGTCTTTTTCTGAGGTTATTACATGATTTATTATATTGGAAGGAACGATATAGGAATGATCAAACCCAATTAGATATATTTCGGTGCATCCTAAGTAAAATGCCAGCTGAAGATTTAAGAAGCTAACTGTGCCTCCCCAGTATACTTTCTCGTCAAATTTTTCGGAAAATTTTGGAAAAGGTACATAACGTCTCAAAAAATTTATATATAGGGTGGCCGCGTCCAATTTTAAAAAATGACGGAGATCCCTGGGAAATATTTTCGTGACGTTTTTTATGCTGTTTAATTCCGTTTTTCTATCCTCAGCAACGAGTCTGTCTTCCACTGTCAGGTACGATGGCTGAAATCCGGTCTGGTCCCAAATCAAAAAGTTGGCATTGCTGGCTATGGTAATTTCACTTTTTAATTTGCTTAAGTCGCATTTGAGCAAACTTGGACCGTTTCCCAGTATAAAGCAACGTTTACCGGCATGAATATTTTGAAGATTCTTTAATTGTTTCCGGTTACCTCTACCCTCTTTAGTCAAATTCCAAAAACCGTTGTCAATGAAATGATAAAAAATATTTATATAAAATTTAAATTTACGCATATTTATTTAATTGATCTATATCTTGTTATGAAGACTATGGTAGAAATCATCCGATGGATTCATTTAGCTGTTTGCAATAATAATATGATAAAATAAGTAAGGAGTAAAAGCAATGGTAAAAGGGAGGTCCTAAATTCAAAATTTAAGCTAAAAACATTCAGTGATTTATATGAATATCTTGCTGCATACCATGCATAAAAACCAAAATACCCGAGTAACATGCCGACTGGAACTGCATAAATCCCAATATATTTTATTAAAATGATGCTACTTAGAATATAAATCAGGCCTGACACGCCATCAGCTACATGGGAAATGATGTGATTTGTGGTTGAATAAATTTGAATATGCATGGCTCCAAAACGGTGAACAAAAAATGCGAAACCAAGTAAGAGCCACATCCACTGATTTACAAATGATATTTGACTATGCAAAATGTGCAATAGGTATGTCGAGCTCAATCCGACAGCAATTACTCCTAAGGCAAAGACTAAATGACTTAAGAACATCCCTCTTTTTGCCACTTCCGTCAAACTTTTCAAGTCGTTTTTTACCCGCAGCATCGCCATTAAAGGAAGTTTGCTATAAAAAGGAGCCATGGATATCTCCTTAATCTGATTTATAATTCTTAAAGCCAGTAGATAGGAAGCCACAGACGCCGAATCTCCAACCTGTGCATACACCAGACCGGTTAGGTTCGTTAATCCGACGGACATAAGTCCTGAAATGCCACTTCTCCATGCAGGATGCCATATACGCTTAAAAAATTGCCTATCAAAAGGAAGCACGGTGGAGATCTTCTGATATAACTTATTTTCAACGGTTTTACACAGATACCAATCGCGAAAAACATTTATCAGAACCCATACCTGATTGGCTATAACTAAATTTAATAATGAGGGACAAAATATTAAAACTGTTATGCTGGTAGCAATTGATCCAATGGATGTAAGTGTTTCAACCCTTCTGACCGTGGCAATTTTATATATCCCCTCTAAAAAATTCATATAAATTTTTCCATAGAAGTTCACGCACGAGACCAAAACAACCACCGCCCATGATAGCCAGGCTGCATGTATGTTGCTGGTATCTTTTATTGGTCTAAGAATTGACCAACTGCCCAGCAGTATCATTATTACAAACAATAAAGCCGTTTGCCACTGGTAGATTTGTTTCATTGTTGAATAAATTTTATTCAACAATGAATAATTGAGTCCATTATTATTTTCAATGGAATTATAGGAGTCTGCCGTAAACACTGTAATATCGCCGGCTCCCCCGAACGCATAAGAAATTAATCGAGTAAATGTCTGCCTGAATCCAAAATCTGCTATCGATTGTAAAGAGATAATAGTTGCAAAAAGATACCAGATTTCAATATCTCCTGGGGTGAATTTTTTTAATACCAATGGTAATACCCCGAATAAACTTAAGGCTTTAGTGGAATAACTCAGCCAGGTCATTAAGGTTGGAGAATTCCAAAACCTTTTTGAAACAATAGATATTTCAGACAATATTTGCCAGCTTTATAATATTTAGTCTAAATCCTTTAGTACGTTGCTGATCCCGCCGTCAATTTGCAAATTAGCTCCGTTAATAAACCCCAATTCATCCTCAGCCAACAACAGTGCAAGTTTAGATACTTCTGCCGGCTTGCCAATTCTTTGAATCGGATGAATTTTATTTAATTTATTAACTAAGGCCTTGTTATTGTTAAAACCTGCCCTTAACATTTTTGTATCAATTGCAGCAGGACTTATTGTATTAACTCTGACCACCCCTTGTAAATCAACGGACAAAGATTTAGTCAATCCTACCAATGCGCTTTTTGAAGTTGCGTAAGAAACAAAGCGTTGTTTAGTTAATTGCTGGTGAATGCTGGCAATATTAATGATAGATCCTTTTGATTTGGTTAATTTATCAATAAAAAATTGACTCAATAACAAGGGGCCCGTCAGGTTTACGTTTAACGTTTGATTCCAGTCCTTGAGTTTGATTTCCTTTAAGCCACTTAATATTTGTACCGCCGCATTGTTAATCAGCAAGAAAAGATCTTTTATTTCTTTGTCGAATAACCTCTCCATCTTGATTTTATACCTGGAATCTGTACAATATAAATTGAGGTCAAACTGAAAGAATTTATTGCTATAAGGGGACTTTTTGTTCTTAATATCTAAACCAATAACGTTATAACCCTTTTCCGAAAAGGCTTTTGCCAAGTTACTGCCAATTCCACCAAGAACTCCTGTTATAAGCACAGATTTTTGCACTAAAGAAGATTTAAATAACCAAATAATAAAGTCATTGATTGTTCCGTTGCACGTTTAACTGCTTCCACCGTATTTGATCCATTGTGGGTTCCAAAAATGCATTGTTGAAAAGAACGTAACGGACTTTCGATATCCAGCGGTTCCATTTCAAAAACGTCTAACGCAGCTCCTTTAATTTTCCCTGATTCCAATGCCTCTGCCAAATCGACCTCATTAATTAATTTACCGCGAGAGATATTAATGATAAAAACCGCATCCTTCATTTCAGCAATTGTTCTTTTATTAATTAAATGGATATTATCCTTGGTTAAGGCACAAGTAATAAGAATAAAATCCGCTTCATTCAATTTTTCAGGGAATTCCAGAATTTGGTCTACGCCAGCTTCAAAAGCATTCAGTGAGGTGAAAGGATCATACCCTAAAATCTTCACGTCAAACCCCTTTAGCCTCCTGGCGCAGGCCAACCCGATATCACCTAAACCGACCAAGGCTATGGTTTTACCGGTGACAGAGACTCCCGCAGGTTTAACCCAAAGACCTTTACGTACTTCTCTGTCAATAAAATGAGCCGATCTGGCCAGGCTTAATAGATAACAAATACCCAAATCAGCCACTTCATTTCCAAACATTTTCGGAGTATTTGATATGGAAATACCCAATCTTTCCGCCGCCTTTATATCTACATTATCTACTCCAACCCCCCATTTTACCGCTGCCTTTAGCTTTCCCCTCTTGCCGGCCTCAAAAATATTTTTGGTTGCCGGATCATCACCAATTATCCACCCATCCACTGTTGGTACTAAATCTAAAAGTTTTTCCTCAGACAATGATTGAATAAATTCCGGGATGACGAGTTCAATGCCTTTAGATTCGAAAACTCCTCTAAATTCATCAATTCTCTGTATCATCGGAGGGCACGTAACCAAAACTTTCATTCAACTATCATTTAAATTTCAATAGACCATCTTCCTATTACTATAAATTGTGGGCTTTGGAAAAGAGAAATTCAGCAACCTGGAAATTTAATTCCCCGTCAATATCCTGAGCCTCAATTTCCGGTATTTCAAATAAGAAAGGTCTCTCACCAATACGGTTATGTTTGCGTTCCAAAATATTCTGACTGAAAATATATAAGCAAGAGTTTTCTTCATATATAGGGGGTAGATCTTGTGTTCGGAGCAAAATAGATTGATTGTGATTAATAGGACGTGCGAGTGAATCCCAATATCGCACTTGTCTTTTTGTCACAGAAAACAAAGAATCGAACAAAGGATAAACTTCTAAAAACTTATTGATTGCTCCTTTGATTGAATTGACTGTTAAATTTGGATTTGTACTATGTGTCTGAAGATAGAAGTCTGATGGAATTTGATTTATTGTGTTCATTAATACATCGTTCATTGGAATATTCCCGTCACTCAAATGTTTTGGCCTTTCTAATATGAGAACATCAGGAAATAGCAGATTTACCTGATCGATGATTATCGGACTGTCTGTATCGACCACTATTTTATCGATCATTTGACAGGCTGAAAGGGAATGTAGTATGTGATGAAACAAAGGTTTACCTGCAAATTCCTTATAGTTTTTACCCGTTACCCTCTCACTGGAATGCCGCATTGGAACTATGGCTACTAATTTATGCTTCATAATGTCATTTATTGATTTTTTTTAGTGAGTCATAAATTATCTTTCTCTTGACCTGATTTATACTGATCGAAGGACTGCCATTAATCATAACTAAGATATAAAGATCTACTATTACTGCAGTTACCTTTCTTTTCCTTTTTGTTTTTTTTATTTTCCCTTTGCACGACAAATATTGGGAGGTTTTTAAACCTAAAGTCCGAACCGTAAGATCCACCGATTGAAAGCTCGCCTATACTGACCTGTCCAAATTCCCAGGCGCAACACTGGTGTTAGCGATTAAATTAATAGATGAATCCTTTACAATCAGGTGGAAATTTAATGACTCGGTATGTTAACGGAATATAAAAGTTCACCCTTATAACCCATTACAGTAACATGCATTTGATTTTCAGCGACACTGAAATTCATGAAACCATTTTCGGCTTTGGCGAAAATTCCCCCTTCAGGATGGACAACCGTTTTGGAAAGTTCTGATCCGGCACCGGAAACAAAATAATAAGTGTATCCCGGTGGTTTGATGTACTGAAGATTGTGATCATGCCCGCAGATATAGGCATTCACATGGTATTTTTCAAAAATAGGCTTGAATAGTTTTTTCATCTCCTGAGTTTCCAGCGCTTTCATCCTTCCTCCGCCCGTATAAACGGGATGATGGCCGAAAACAAATTTCCATTTGATATTCGCAGACGTTTCTGAGAGCGTCTTTTCCAGCCAGATTCTTTGTGCCGCCGTATCCTGTCCCGAGACATGATGTTTGTCGCCGATATAGGATTCAGACAAAAAAGGGGTTGTGTCCAAAAATACCAACAGGATTCCCTTTGTGGTATCATCATCAATAAAAAAAGTTTTGGAATAATACCGGGCAGGCATATTCCATTTGCGGTCTATTTTCGAGTAATCGATTTCCGCTTGAGGATCACCCCGGTAATCATGATTCCCGAGTACAACATACCAATCCGATTGCAGTGCATGGGCAGTATAAATGTCTTCATATGAAGCCAGCCAGTTGTGATCGCGGGTACTTTGGACGCCATTGGGATAAAAATTATCGCCGGTGGAAACAAAAAAATCGGGTTTAAATTTTTTGGCAACGATACCCAATTCTCTGGCCACTTCTTTTTGGTTATCCTCCCCATTTCTTCCCCAATCACCGAATACAATAAATTTTAAAGTCTTCTGTTTGACTTCGCGGTCATCGTCGGTATCGTATTTCTGAACTTTTTGTGACCAGGTAAAAGAAGAAAAAAACAGGGCAACGAAGAGTAGTGTCAGGTAACGCATAGGTGCGAAATTATTGGCGAACAGGCGGGTTCCAATAAAAAAATGATGGATGGAAATAGCACACAGTGACAGGCTATATATATAACCATCCTGTTAACTAAAACCATCCACCAAAAAGGCGTTGAGCTTTACACGTGCAGTAAACAGACCAAGCTGAGCTTAGTAACGGTTACGATCACGGTTATATCCACCACCACCGCCACGGCTTCCACCACCACCACCACGGGAACCACCGCCGCCGGGATTTTTATCTTCAGCAACTTTTACAGTAAGCGTTCTTCCTTCCAGGCTTGTGCCATCGAGGGCCTTAATGGCTTTCTCCGCTTCTTCATTACTTGAAAATTCTACAAATCCGAAACCACGACTCTTGTGTGTTTCTCTGTCTAAGATAACTTTTGCTGAACCAACGGTACCGTAGGGTTCAAACAATTCTTGCAATTCTGAATCACTAACGGCGAAAGGCAGACCGGCTACAAAGATTTTCATTCCAAAACATTTTAATAGGCGACAAGATACCACATTAGTTTAGTTCGGTGGTTGATTGCGCGACTTTTTTTAGAAGAAAACCCCGATTTGTTCAAAAACAGCCCATTCTGCGGGTTCTGGAATGCTTTTTAGACCTAAATAGCCTTTTATGAGGATTCTTCCCAAAACCGGCTATTGGATGAAAAAGGGATATATAACCCAAAAACCGGTCGGTTCATCCCGGTTATTTTTGAACGGGGTTGAGGAGATTTCCTTCAAACAAGTAAACCGTACTGGTTTTTCAGGAGATATGCGCTGGTTTTGAATTTTCAAGAAGAATCGATCCCCCGGTGTTTTGGGGTATGCATAGCCAGGATATTGCCGGTTTTTTGGTTCCCATTTGGGATACCAGCCAGGTGCACATCGTCCCGCAAGCGGCTATCGGATACAGTTAGTCCGATGGAAAGGAGCTTAATTACTTCAGATGGGCACGCAGCATCCAGGCAGTTTTTTCGTGTTTTTCCATGAGACCGGTCATAAAATCGCTGGTGCCTGCATCTTTATGGGCTTCGTCGAATTCCTTGATATTGGAACGGATGAATTCAATGATGCTCTCGTGATCTCCCAGCAGGTTTTTGATGAGGTCCGGACTGGAATTTCCACCCTTCATTTGTTCGGTCAGGTGGGTAAGTTTTAAAAAATCATTGAGTGTTGCCGGCGCATAATGTCCCAACTGACGGATTCTTTCAGCTACAGAATCCACTATTTCCTGAGACTGGTTATACAATTCTTCAAAATAAACATGAACGGAATGAAAATCCGGACCTTCCAGGTTCCAATGCGCATTGAGTGTTTTGGTATACAAAACAAATTCATCCGCCAGTAATTTACTTAGTTGTTCGGCGATCGTTTTTCTGTTTGATTCTGAAATCCCAATACTTGTTTTCATTGTATAATTTTAAATAGATTGATGACCCCCCTAAACCAAAAATGCAACATAAAGTTCAATTTATGTTGCATCATTGGCAAATGCATTTAGAAAAAATGCAGTGATATTTTATTAACCGGACTAAGAAGGTTCCAGGTCGGATAAGATTTCCTCAAACTCCGGTCGTTTGGGATCCGGACCGAACCGGTTGGGACCTTCTGTTCCCGGTGTAAGAGCGAGAATCAGGCTGTAAATCGGTATCAGCAGAAACCATCCGCTTTTATCGACATCGTGCATGCGTCGTACTCCGACGGCCAGTGATGGCAGGATAACGACCATGCTGTATGCCCATTGTAGCCATATCAGGCCCATCGCCAAACCCGCTACTGCTAACAGAAGGGAAAACAGGGCAGAGAACAGCACAAAGTACCAGTACTCTTTTCGGCGGGCCCGGCCTTCAAATTGGACGTATTTTTTTAATACTGCTAAATACCAATTCATGATTGTTGTTTTAAGGGTTAAAAAAAATTTACTTTCTAACTGAAAAAATAGTTGTTTTATTGCCAATTATAATACATTAGCCGCTAATTATCAAGCATATAAGTGTTTACACTTAGTCGTCGGCCCCACCGGACGATTGACTAACTTCGCCCGATGGCTGAAGAATTTACCTTGTCTATTTCCTATCAGGGAATTATCCGGGAAATATCCTGTCGCCTGAGGATAAGTGCATTTACCTATCAGGTATTGTGCAAGACCGGAGACAGTGAATGGATCGTGGAAAAAGACGATGAGGGGAAGATGCGCGCCCGGCAGGCAGATCCTTTTGCGCATACTGGACAAAAAGCCGATCCGGGTCTGGTAAGAGCTTTGATGGAGGAAATGGAGAGAATTTTGCTATAACCCAAACGGATGAACGCATAACCCATTTTTTTTAGTAGAACTAAAATTATAAACCCAATCAGATGGACGAAAATCTGGACCTGCCGGAGTACACCGATGTAGAAGCAGTTTTTAAGCAACGAAAAACGACGGATGAGAAAATTCAGATGATCGCTACTTGCACCCTCAATGGCAAATCTCACCGGAGTGTTTGGATTGAAGTACCCACGGCGTTGTATAACGGCTATAAGGGAAAAGTGAAAATTATTGAATTCAATGTAAAGAATGGACTACTCGAAGTCCTGAAAGTTCAAAAAGCTTAAGATCCGCATCATCCTTTTAACCACATACCCTCCCGGTTTCATCCAAAAACCTCCAGGAACCATTTAACCTGCCAAGGAATCAATCGTCTTGGCCAGTTTTTTGTCTTTTTCGGTAACCACATCTCCGGCATCGTGGGTCGACAACCAGATTTCAACCTGGTTATAGACATTGGTCCATTTTGGGTGATGATCCATTTTTTCTGCTGCCAGGGCGACCCGCGTCATGAAAGCAAATGCTTTTGAAAAATCTCCGAAAGAAAATTTCTTATATAAGGTATTGTCTTTTTCTTCCCACATATTGATTAAATAAATCGCCAATAACTATAAGCTTCATCAAAATGAAGATTCGTATCTGGCCAGTGATCCATATCGAAACCGGGGGCCTTTTCCAGGGACTGACGGCTCTGATTAAAAATAAAACGTTTGTTTGCCGGGTCCAGTTTGAGCAGCCGAAAGGGTATGGCAAAATATTTTACACCCAGACCCAGAAATCCACCGAATTCAATTACGAAGTAATCAATCCTGCCTGTTTCCAAATCCAACATGATATCCTTGATGTCTCCTAAGTGCTCATCCTGTGCATTGACCACTTTATCACCTTGCAAGGAAGAGGCCGTTAAATAACGTCCTTTTTGATTGGGCAGCAGGGCACCCTGGTTTTCACCAGTCAGATTATCTTTTTCGAATAGTTGGTCTTTCTCATTTATTTTTGTGTCCATAAGTGAAAATTGAAGCAGTGAAGGAATTAACACGTCAAAAAATCATGCCATCCAGGCGGCCATTTGAACCGAATCGGGACTAAAATTCCACAAATTAGAACAGAAAGCCACGATTTTTGATTTCTTTAAGTTTTAAACCGGCTTTATTTTTTTATTTTGCATGCTAACTTACTGATACTTAGCATTTAACCATTTAATCGACCCAATTGAACTCATTTTATAGAAATTGGTATATGTCTTGCAAATACTATTATGGTTTTTCATAGGATATTGGATTTTAAAATGGGCTGGATTTCTATCCTGGCCCTTTTTTTTTATTTACCTCGCAAAGATTTCATTTAACCGCACAATTAATACACATGAAGAAGACCAGCACCCTTGTTATCGTTCTATTGAGTAGTTTGATCTCCCTATCATCTTTTTCGCAATCCAGTAAATCCAGTGGATCCGGTACCACCAATCCAATGCAGATTGGAAGCCTGTTTTTGAACGCAGGTCTTGGATTTGGAGCGGGCTACAAAAACCCGACTTATGCAACGCCCTGGGGATTCAAAATAGCCGCCGAATACGGCATGTGGCAGGCTGGCCCCGGTGTGATAACCCTGGGGGCGGAACTGGGAAGTACTTTCTCAGGTGAAAATTTCAACGGCAATTCTTACCATTCCAGCACATTCGTGGTAGCAGGAAGAGCTGCCTGGCACTATGGATGGAATATTCCGGGACTGGATACCTATGGAGGATTTTCTGCCGGAATTGGATTTAATCATTATACCAATGAAGGGGTGGACTACAATAGTCCGGTTCCCGCCTTGGGTGCATTCGCCGGCGCCTCTTATTTCGTAACGCCCACCTTCGGTTTCAATTCTGAATTTGGATATGACATCACAAATTTTCAGATTGGCGTAGTCTTTAAACTGGACTAGAAATTTTTATAAAAAGCCGTCCTGTTTTTGACAGGACGGCTTTATTTTTTTACTTACCTGGAAGCCGAAACCTCCCTTTCTTCCCGAGGTGTTTTATTTTTTGCAAGTTTTCCTGCTCCCTGGATCAATTGCAGAAATTCAGTCCGGTAACCTTCCGGATCGGGGCCCAACGCATTTTTTGCCAGTGCATAGGCACCTGCAAAAGAAGATTCCTGCTTAAAGGCTGAATTTCTGAGCACCATGCCGAACTGGGCGACAGCCGAAACGAAGCGAAAATTGGTTGACGTGTTTTCCACCTCTACTTGTGCATGGGTGACGGCTCGTTCGATCAGCCGACTCTCGTCACCGGTTGGTTCTTTATAGCGGAATTTAATGGTAGCCAACTCGTTTGCATTTAAAGTTGCAACGGTTTGATTTTTTTTCTGGTATTTCAATGGATCTACTTTTTCTATAAAATCATTTTTTACGCCGACGGGGATAATTTCATAGAGGGCAGTGACGGTGTGACCGCTGCCGAGTTCGCCCGCATCTTTCTGATCGTTGTTAAAATCCTCTTTGTTCAACATGCGGTTTTCATATCCGATCAGCCGGTAAGATTGCACAAGTGCGGGATTGAATTCGATCTGCAGTTTGACGTCTTTGGCAATCGTGAATAAGGTTCCTCCAAATTCATTAATCAAGACTTTCCTGGCTTCCATTTCATTATCGATATAGGAATGGTTCCCGTTGCCTTCATCGGCCAGTTTTTCCATTTTGCTGTCCTTATAATTACCCACGCCATACCCCAGCACGGTCAGGAAAACGCCCGTCTTTTTTTCTTTTTCGATGATCCTGTCCAGCTCAGAATCGCTGCTCGGGCCTACATTGAAATCTCCGTCGGTACAAAGAATAACGCGGTTATTTCCTTGCTTCATAAAATTTTGTTCAGCTATTTTGTATGCCAGTTCTATACCGGCGCCACCGGCCGTGGAACCACCTGCTTCTAAACGGTCAATGGCTTGTTTGATTTTTTCTTTTTCCGATCCGGGTGTGGAAGCCAGGACCAAACCTGCATTGCCAGCATAAGCTACCAAGGAAACCCTGTCTTTTTCGCGAAGCTGATCGACCAGCAATTTAAGTGAACGCTGCACGAGTGGAAGTTTTTCAGGTTCGAACATAGACCCTGAGACATCAATCAAAAAAACCAGGTTGGAGGGCGGCAGGTTTTCTGTGGGAATTGTTTTTCC
This sequence comes from Bacteroidota bacterium, assembly GCA_013289175.1. Taxonomy (GTDB): domain Bacteria; phylum Bacteroidota; class Bacteroidia; order Chitinophagales; family Chitinophagaceae; genus Puia. Next base: position 742 of record JABDAN010000062.1, on the reverse strand, counting down.
CTGAAGACCGATCATCAGCAACTGATGGCTGGGATTCCAGCTGCAGGAACTGATTTCCGTTTGGATGGAAAAGGGATCAGGGCCTACTGGTTGCGGATAATCGTAGTGGAAATAATTGATGAGTTCTTCGATCCGCACGGCTCCGGCCGGAGGCAACTGCCCCGATTGCAAAAAGCGGCGAACATTGCTATAGGAACCGCCATCCACGTCGATGGAAAAAGTAGAGAGTGGATTTTCTTCTGCTGCTAGAAACCGGTTTTCCCGAATGACATCATATTCCTCCGTTTTAAAAGCCACCTGAAAAATAATTAAAATAACTCGTCCACTGTTGTGTAATCGTATAATGGGATGCATCCGGTTATAAAACTTACCATTATGCGATACCTATTTTTAAGTTATTTTGGCCTGATCTTTCTGGCCACAGCCCCCGGATCCTTGCAAACCCAGAGGATAACAGGGATTGTCCGCGATTCCTTGGGTGTGCCAATTGCCGGTGTGATTGTGCAGGAAAAACTTCATCACGCATCTACCCTGACCGCTCCAGATGGAAGCTTTTCGCTTTCCACAGATTCGGAGCAAGTCGTTTTAGTCTTTCAAAAAGCCGGATTTGAACCGCAGGAGATAAAAATAAATGGCCATGAGAACTCCCTGGACGTCCGCCTCAAATTTTCTGGCCAGGTATTTAATGAAGTGGTAGTAACCGGATACGCTACACAATACAAGAAAGATATTACAGGTGCTG